>CAYQCZ010000030.1:0-4327 GCA_964415955.1 uncultured Verrucomicrobiota bacterium
CCTCGTCGCCAACAAACAACACAAAGCTGGAGATTAAATCAGCGTTTCCCTAACACCCCATTCAACACCTTGGCCTCTTTTTTAAGAGGTGGGACTGATGTTCACATCCCCATGATCTGGTAACCGCTGTCCACGTAGATCACCTGGCCGGTGATGGCGGCGGCACCGTCGCTGGCCAGAAACACACCGGACGCGCCCAGTTCCTCCGGCAGGACATTGCGCTTGAGCGGGGCGTGTTCCTCGTAGTGCTTGAGCATGGCCGAGAATCCGCTGATGCCGCGCGCGGCCAGTGTGTTCACCGGACCGGCGGAGATGCAGTTCACGCGGATTTTCTTGGGACCGAGATCGTAGGCAAGATAGCGCGTGCTGGCCTCCAGCGACGCCTTGGCCACGCCCATGACGTTGTAATGCGGCACCACCTTTTCCGCGCCGTAGTAGCTCATGGCCACGATGCTTCCGCCGTTGGTCATGAGGGGAGCGGCGGCACGGGACAGCGCAACCAGCGAATACGCGCTCACGTCATGCGCCACGCGGAAGGCCTCGCGGCTGGTGTTCACAAACTCGCCTTCCAGCGCATCCTTGGGTGCAAAGGCCACGCTGTGCAGGAGCAGGTCGAGCCGGCCGAACTTGCCGCCCACCTCGCTGAACACGCGGGCGATGTCGTCGTCCTTGGTCACGTCACAGGGCAGGATCAGGGTGTCGCTGCCGAAGGTGCCGGCCAGTTCCTCGACGTTGTCCTTGAGGCGTTCGCCCTGGTAGGTGAAGGCCAGTTTCGCGCCTTCACGGGCCCAGGCCTGGGCGATGGCCCAGGCGATGGAGCGTTTGTTGGCCACGCCGAACACGATGCCGAGTTTGCCGTCAAGTAGTGCCATGTGATGAGTTCGTTAATGGGGTTGAAACGTCGCTTCAGTGGTCAACAGCAGTAGGGGAAAGACCCCGCAGTGGCAAGGGTGAAAGCCTTCCGGAATCAGGCGGCCGCAAAGCAGCCCTCCACAAAGGAGCGGATCACGGAAAGTTCATGCTCGCCCGCGATGGTGTGCTGCTTCACCAGCTCGATCCATTCGATGTGCAGGCCACGGCTCCGGAGAAACTCCACCTGAAGACGGACCTGCGCGAAGGGGATCAACGGGTCCAGCGTGCCGTGCGTGAGGAGAAAACGCTGTTCCCGCGCCACGGGTGAAAACTGGGCGGCCAGTGTCTGCGGGTCATGCACGTAACCGCTCACCCCCACCAGCCCGGCCAGCCGGTGCGGGTACCGGCAGCCGGTTTCAATGGTCATCAGGCAGCCCTGCGAAAAGCCGAACAAGACGGTCTGCTCCGTGGGGAAGCCCGCCGTGCGCTGCGCGTCCAGCAGTTCACACAGCAGCCGGAAGCTGCGTTCGACACCCGGCGCGGCATCACCCTCGTAATCATACCAGGAATAGCCGCCGTAGTAATCGTCCGGGGCGTTCACAAGGAGGTAGTTCATGGAGGGCAGACGCAGTTCCTCCGGCAGGAAACGATAGCCCTCCATGCTGTCTCCCAGACCGTGCAGCACCACCATGAGGCGTTTGGAGCCGGCCTCACGTGATGGAATCAAACCCGTGCGCAACATGCGCGGCAATGTATCAGGCGGTCAGAACGGTGTCTGTCGATTTCATGCGGGACCGCCGTTCCGATGCACTCTCAGCCGGAACCATGCCGTCAGAAACTGGCTGGTTCCCGCGAAGAAACCGAAGGAAACGAAGGAGGCCAGGAAACTGAATCCAGACCTGCTCGCACCAGTCGGTGCTTGCCGCGAGGGAAGGAAAATCATCACCACTTCGCCTGCTTCGAGGGACACTCGGGCCTTCTCATCTGCATCGTTCCGGCTCAGGCAAACTCCAGTCCCTGCATGGTGCTGGAACCCGTTGAGAACGAACCGGCTTCCACGCCGAGGTGTTGCAGGTAGGACACGAACAGGTTGCACAGCGGCGGGGCCTTGGCCGGATCAAAGGCCAGATGCTGGCCATGTTTGAAACGGCCACCGGCGGCAATGATCGGGAGGTTGGTGTTGTTGTGACTGGAGGCGTTCCCAAGGTTCGAGCCCATCATGATGGCGGTCTGATCCAGCAACGTGTGTCCGCCTTCCTTCGCACCGTCGAGACGTTGCATGAATTCCCCCAGCAGCCGCATCTCCTCCTTCTCGATGATCGCCAGCTTCTCAATCTTGTTCGGATCCTTGCCATGGTGGCTGAGGTTGTGCCAGCCGTCGTCCACACCCTTGAGCGAAACGACCTCGTTGCCACCCGCGCCACAAAACGTGATGAGCCGCGTGGAGTCGGTTTGAATCGCGAGGAAGATCAGGTCGTAGAACAGCCGCATGCGTCCGGTGAAATCCGCGCGGTCCTCGATGTCCGTGGGCGGCTTCTGATCCACCTTCGGCTTGGGCAGCTTCGCCCATTCCTCGGCCTTCACGAGGCGCTGTTCGAGTTCGCGCACGCTGGTGAAGTATTGATCGAGCGTCTGGTTGTCCTCGCGGCCCACATTGCGGGCGAGCTGTTTCGTCTGTTCCTGCACGAGATCCATGATGCTCTGGCCATCCTTGATGCGGCGCATTTGATCGGTCTTTTCCTGAGCTGTGCCTTCAAGGAAAAGACGGGCGAACAACTTCGATGGACGCTGCTCCGGCGGAATACGGACACCAGAGCGCGTGTAGGACAACCCGGCGCCGTTGGCTGACAGGGAGAGCGATGACACACGCGTCAGATGACCGATGCGTTCGGCGGCGTATTGATCCACCGAGATGGTGTTGCGAAAGCTCGGCTGGCTAGGATGCGCCGCGCCGGTGAGGTAGCTCATCTCCGCCGAGTGACCGCCATCCACATCCGGGTGCATGAGCCCGGACATCACGGTGAATTTGTTTCGCAGCGGCTGGAGCGGCTCCAGATAAGGGGTGGCCTCATAATCACGACCGGTCTTCTCCGGAAACAAAAACGGGGTGTGCATGCCCAGCGGCGCGCAAATGCACAGCATGCGGCGGATGTCGGCGGTCTGTGAGACGCGGGCGCTCGCAGGCAGCATGCTCTCCAGCAGGGGCAGGCCCATGGCGACACCGGTGGTGCGGATGAAGGTTCGGCGGTCGATGCGTGCGGGTTTCATGTCGATTTCCTTACGGTTGGAGAAAAAGTTCGCTGTCCACCACGGCTTGAATCATCGACCGCAGGCCGAGTTGATCCTTCTTTGCGGCTGCGACGACGGCATCAATCGCCGGGCGGTCCGCCAGTGAAATACGCCGGCCGGCCCCATAGACCAGCAGTTTTCCCGCCATGGCGCGGGCGATGCGATCCGGCTCCGCCATGACATGCTCGCGGAATTTCAGGAAGTCATCAAAGACGCGTCCATCCGTGAATTCGCCGTTGGGTTCCACTTTCAGGCCAATGCGGTAGCGTTTGTCCTTCACCTTCTCACCCTGCTCCATCGAGCGATATCGGTCGCGCCAGCCGCCAATCGGATCGAACGATTCCAGCGCAAAGCCGGGCGGATCAATGCGCTGGTGGCAGCTCGCGCAGGATTCGTTGTCGCGATGTTTGTCGAGCTGCGCACGGATGGTGGTGGCCCCACGGATGTCGGGTTCCACGGCGGGCACGCCGGGCGGAGGCGGTGGAGATGGCTGGCCGAAGAGATTGTCGATGACCCACACGCCACGCAGCACGGGTGACGTGGTGGTGCCATTCGCCGTGACCTTCAGCAGCGCGGCCTGTCCCAGCACACCGCCGCGCACGCTGTCCTTCGGCAGGTTCACCCGTTGGAAGTGTTCATGCCCCTTCACCCCGGAAACGCCGTAGTGCACAGCAAGCCGCTCGTTGAGCACGGTGAAATCCGACCGCACAAAATGCATCACGCTGAGGTTGTTGGTCAGAATGTGACTGAAGAAACCGCGCGCCTCGCCGAGCATGGCGGCCTGCAGAAGCTGGTCGAACTCTGGATACAGCTTGGCGTCCGGCGTGGTGAATTCAATTTCCCGCAGCCGCAGCCACTGTCCGGTGAAATTCTCGACGAACTGCTGGCAGCGCGGATCCTTGACCATGCGTCCGACTTGCGCGGAACGCACCATGGAATCGCGCAGCTTTCCGTTGGCGGCGAGCTGCATCAATTCGTCGTCCGGCATGGAGGACCAGAGGAAATAAGACAGTCGGGACGCAAGCGTGTAGTCGTCCACCACGGGCTCGCGGTTCACCAGCAGGAAGTGTGGCGAACACAGCACAGCAGTGACACCAGCCCTCACCGCCTGTTCGAACGTGCGGCCTTCGTCCAGACGGTTGAGCGTGAGCTTCACAAAGGAATCGATCACCGGCTTGTCCACGGG
>CAYQCZ010000030.1:4337-11265 GCA_964415955.1 uncultured Verrucomicrobiota bacterium
GGACGGCGAAAGGCCCTTTGTGCAAAGCCACGGATGATCCGCTCGGCATCCACCTGCGGCTGTGACGACTCGACATGATGGGATTTCACGTTCTTCCGATGGCGCATCCAGAATGGATTTCCTTCGGCCATGGAAAGTGTTGGGCTGGTGCCGAAAAGACGCTTCTGGGCTTCGGACGGAAAGCTCTGGTCCAGCGGTCCGTGAGTTTCCGCCCACATCAGTCCGATGCCGGGCCGGGCCTCATGCTTGTCGCGATAGGTGATGTGCTCGGGGAAAACCCGCGGCTCGATGTGGATGGCCTCACCGGCCTTCATGGAGGTGGTAAACTCGATGATGCGCGGGTTCTCCGGCGTGCCGGTCACATCGAAGATGCCCATGGGTTTCAACTTCGCCGGACCAAACTGCGGTCCGACGAAGATGGCGAGTGCCAGTGTGCGTTGATTGGGTTCATGCGGCCAGGCTGCGATGCGACAGCGATAGACGCCGTCTTCGATCGGGTGGATGTCATCCATGCGCGCAGGCGGCCAGCCGGGTGTGAACTTCACGAAGGAATTTTCCACCTCGATGGTGCCGCCCTTCTTTTGTGCAACCGACGCCAGGTTCTCCTTGTTCTCCATGAACACCGCGCGGCGCGTGGTAGGCTCCAGCGGCTTGACGCGGCGAATCACACTTTCAAACGCAGTATCCGCCGCCTCCAGGTAGCGCTCCATCAGCACGGTGGAAATGCCCAGCCCGTCACCCACGTTGTCGAAGCCCTGCACAGTTCCATCCTCGGGCAACAACTCAGCCAGCGGGGTATCGATGCCCAGCAGCTCGTGGACGGTGTTTTCATATTCCACGCGGTTCAACCGCCGCAAGGCGGGTGTGCGTTTGCCGTCGGCCTTCGCAAGAGTGGCTGCAATGGCGTGAACCGCAGCACCAATTTCAGCCTGGGTGAGACGCATTTCCTTTCTTGGCGGCATCTCACCGGCTTCGATCATGTCAGCCGCACGCAGCCAGACCTTCCGCGCTTCTGCGGAAGTCGAAGGTGCAGGCAGATTGTCGAGCCGCACATCACCCTTTTGTTTCTCGGGGCCATGACACTTGACACAGTGCTTTTCAAGAAAAGCGCTGACAGGTGATTCATCAGACCGCGCGGACGCAGGCTCAGCCAGCAGTGTCAGCGACAGGACAACTGGAGTCAGAAGGGCCAAAGGACGCGACATGTTCATGGGAACGATCACCGTGTCAAAGTGGCAGACCTGCGCGGACGCGTCACCCATGAAAACGGTTCGGAATTGCCCGCCGACGGCGCGACCGTATAGTGGCGTGCATGACTGCCACCCAGTTGACACCACCCGGAGCATGGATGCCTGTGCTCGCAGTGTGGCTGGCATGGGGCGTGGCAACATTGTCCGCTTCTGTCGAGCCCGAGGGGGAGAAGCCGGCCCAGACGTGCGTGATCCTCGTGCAGGGCGCCGGCGGCGAGGAAACTTACGAAAAGCAGTTCAATGAATGGGCGCAATCGTGGCGGGGCCACTGCACACGCGCCGGAGCAAGGCTGGTGGAAATCGGCCGGGACGAGGACAAGGGCGACGACATCGAACGCCTGCGTGCGGCATTGCAGGGCCAGCAGGCCGATGGCAACGCGGACCTGTGGGTGGTGCTGATCGGCCACGGCACATTCGACGGCAAGGCGGCCAAGTTCAACCTGCGTGGTCCTGATGTGACTGCGCCACAACTGGCCGAATGGCTGGCCCCTTTTCAACGTCCGCTCGCAGTGATCAACACCGCCTCGTGCAGCGGGCCGTTCCTGGCCGCGCTTTCGAAGCCGGGCCGCGTGATCATCACCGCCACCAAGAGCGGGAGCGAACTGAACTTCACCCGGTTCGGAGGGTTTTTTTCCAAGGCCATCGGCAGTCTGGATGCCGACCTCGACAAAGACGGCCAGGTCTCACTTCTCGAGGCATGGCTTTCAGCCGCCTCCGGTGTGGAGGAATTCTACAAGTCCGAGGGCAGGCTCGCCACCGAGCACTCTCTGATGGACGACAACGGCGACGGGCTGGGGACTCCGGCGGACTGGTTCCGCGGCGTGCGTGCCGTCAAGGAAGCCGCGCAGGGTGCCGGCGTGGATGGTCGCCGGGCGCACCAGATGCATCTGATCCGCAGTGAGCGTGAGAAGAACATGCCCGCCGAACTTCGTGCCGAGCGCGACAAGCTGGAACTGGAGGTTTTTCAACTGCGCGATACCAAGGCAAAGCTGCCCGAGGCGGAGTATTACAAGAAGCTTGAGGCGCTCATGCTCCAGTTGGGCCGGATTTATGAGCGGGCCGGGAGCAGAAATTGAAGGAACCCCTTGCCTCCCCTAATCGCAGCCGTAATCTATAGCCATGATGTTTCCGTTATCAGCTTACATCGAAGCCGCGCTGGAAATGGCCCGCTATGACAAGCTGGAGGACGGGACTTTCGCCGGCGAGATCCCAAAGCTGAAAGGTGTCATCGCGTTCGCTCCCACATTGCGCGCGTGTGAGAATGAACTCCGATCCACTTTGGAGGACTGGCTGCTGGTGGGGTTGCGGCTGGGGCACAAGATCCCAGTGCTTGCGGGCATCAACTTGAATCAGGTGAAACATGGCGGCGTGGAGGCCAGTCAAAAGGCGTGAATTCATCCGCCGCCTTCGTGAACTCGGCTTCACAGGACCATTTTCAGGCACGCGTCATGACTTTCTGACATTCGGCAACCACCGCCAGACGATCCCTTCCAATTCAGAGTTCTCTGTGCCCCAACTGCGGATGCTTCTGCGGCAAATCGAGTCGATTGTCGGCAGACGCATCACCGCTGAGGAATGGGATAGCCTTTGACCATCCTCTCGCCACCCGGGCGGGTATGTCCTGATTTGGGTGCATCTTACGCGCGTCGATTGGTCCACGCTCAACGCAAATGATCACAAGTTCGCCTGCGGATTGATTATCTTTTCAATCGCGGTCATGTGAGATGCGATGGTGTGCTCATCACTCCACGTCCTTGATTGAATTTGAAATATCCAGTCGAGCACTTCATCGGAGGTTCTCCACGCTTCAATTTCATGACCTGTTTCATGGGTCAAAGTTAGATTCCCACCATCAAACCTCCAAGGGCCATAGGTTCTCCTTTTTCCTTTCCCTTCGTGATTCTTCGCGTCCGCCACTATGCATGCATGGACTACTGTATCAGGTGACACTCCGGGAGGCACTTCAAGCACAGCAACACACTTTTCCTCGCCTTCGTGGGCATTGTCCCCCCGGACTGACGCCTTGACCCTCCCCATGCACTGAAGGATAGTGCGCGCGTTTTCATCCGGCTGGCCCTGGAAATCGGTAACTTTTCACTCTCCCGGATGCGTCGGAACCCGTTGTTATGGACGTCGAATTCAATTGCCCCAACTGCCAGCAGCAGCTCGCCCTTGATGAAAAAGCGAAGGGCACCTTCATCAAATGCCCTTCCTGTGACGTGGCCGTGAAGGTTCCTGACGACGCCAGACCCATGGCCGCCGGGTCCGATGCCGAGCGCATCGTTCCGGCCGAGGCGTTGCTGGCCTCCAAACAGGCCGTCGCCGTCGAGGCCATGCAGCCGGATGATGTGAAGCTCGCCGCGAAGCTGGCGGAATCCTGCGCCCGGATGCGCAGCGAGATCGCCAAGAACATCGTCGGCCAGGACGATGTCATCGAGCAGTTGCTGATAGCCATCTTCGCCCGCAGCCACTGCCTGCTCGAGGGCGTTCCCGGTCTGGCCAAGACCTACATGGTCCGCAGTCTAGCCCAGGCGTTGCACCTTTCCTTCCGCCGCGTCCAGTTCACCCCCGACCTCATGCCGGCGGACATCACCGGCACGGATGTCATCCAGGAAGACCCGGTGACCGGCAAACGCAACCTCACCTTTCTGAAGGGGCCGCTGTTCGCACAGATCATCTTGGCGGACGAAATCAACCGCTCGCCTCCCAAGACCCAGGCGGCGTTGCTCGAGGCCATGCAGGAACACAGCGTGACCGTGGGCGGACAAACCTACCGGTTGGAGGAGCCGTTTTTCGTTCTGGCCACACAGCAGGAGGGCACGTATCCGCTGCCCGAGGCGCAGAAGGACCGCTTCATGTTTCATGTGCGGGTGGAATATCCCTCGCGCGATGAGGAACGTGAAATCATCCGCCGCACCACCAGCGCCTACAAGGCGGAGATCACCACCGTGTTGAATGGCGAGGATGTCATCCAATGCCAGCAGATCATCCGCAAGGTGCCCGTGCCGGACCACGTGATGGAATACGTGCTGGACCTCGTGCGTCTCAGCCGCCCGAACGCCGTGGATTCACTGCCCTTCACCAAGGAATTGATCGCCTGGGGGCCGGGACCTCGCGCATGCCAGCAGCTCGTGCTTGGTGGCAAGGTGCGCGCCATTCTGCGCGGACGCTTCCACGTCACCGTGGATGACATCGTGGCACTGGCCGCGCCCGTGTTGCGCCACCGCATCGTTCCGACATTCAATGCCGAGGCGGAGGGCATCGACGCGGATCATATCATCAAACGCATTCTCGAAGCCACGCCGCGTGGCGAAGCCAAGGCATTGCTGTAAGACGCTGCATCAAACACGCCCATCGGTTATGAGCAAAGACTGGATTGATGTCACCTACCCCATGCGCGACGGCATGGTTCACTGGCCGGGCGATCCTGCCTGCCATGTGTCCCTGTTCGTGAAGCTGGGCGACCCCGTTCCGGGTCAGCCTGGAAAGAAGATTCCCTGCAACGTCACACAGCTTTCGCTCAGCGCGCACACGGGAACACACATGGACGCACCGCGGCACTTCGTCGCCAAAGGCTCGACGATGGAATCGATGCCGCTGGATGCGGTCATCGGTCCGTGCCGTGTGATTGAGATCACCCACAAGGAGGCCATCACAGTGGATGAGTTGCGTCCCCACCGGCTCAAGCGCGGTGAACGCGTATTGTTCAAGACGCGCAATTCGACGCGGAGCTGGCGGCTGGCGAAGACCAGCACATTTGATGAGAAGTTCATCCACATTCCCGCAGCCACGGCGCAATACCTTGTGGACTGCGGCGTGATGACCGTGGGCGTGGATTACCTGAGCGTCGGCGGATGGATGAAGGACGGCGTGGAATGCCATCAGATCATGCTCGGCGCAAAGCGTCCGATCTGGATCATCGAGGGACTGGTGCTCACGAAGATCAAGCCCGGCAAGTATGACCTCATCTGTCTCCCGCTGAAAATCGAAGGCGCGGATGGCGCGCCGGCACGGGCGCTGTTGCGGAAACGCTGAACGATCTGCCGGTTCATCTTGATCGCGATCACCTGCCGCTGATGATCGGGTCTGCGAATTTCGCCGCATCCTTTTCACCGGACGTGTCGAGAGCCTTGTAGATGTCCCATGCAAATTTCTTCTCACCGTAGGGCTTTCCATCGGATGGCAGTTTCCGCAGCCCCAGCAGCAGACCGCCTTCATGCGGATGATCCACCCAACGGTGGTTGTGAAAAGCCTCGATGGATTTCAGCCCGCGCATCCGACGCCACATATAGACAAACCCGGCGGCCTGAAGCCGTTGGTTTTTATCCGAGTAATCGGGCGTGTTGAATCCCTGCTCGGACAACAGCACGCTGCGCACCCTTCCCGATGCGTCACGCATGTCCGCGCGGTGCATCCATCGGTCCAGCACGGCGATGTTTCTCGGAGTGATCAGCGGTGTGTCAAAGTCGTCTGTCACCTGCGTATCGTTCCATGCATCGGGGCGGCGCAGGTTCTGTGGATACGGGTGATAAGCAACGCCCCACGCGAAGTCACCTTCGATGCGGCTGGATTCCGCAAGGCGGTTGAGCAGGTCGCGGTTGCAATACGATTTCCAGTCTGTGGTGGAAGGGTTGTTCCAATGATGCGTGAGCGAAATGAACACCCGTGCATGTGGATCGTGTCGCCGTGTCACATCATGCACCAGACGCATGGAGCGCAGGTAATGATCCATGTAGAGCATCGGCGGCTGGCGGCCCATGTTCGTCCATTCCCAGCCGTAGCCGGCCTCGTTGTGGATGATCCAGTTCGCGATGCGTCCGTGTGGTGATCCGGGTGCGCTGTAACGCCGGGCGAGAAACTCCATCACGGCCTCGTAGGCAGCCACACCATCCGCACTCGTGAAGTTCGGCATGGCATAATGGCCCGCACGGTCGGCCTCGGGATGCACCAGCATTTTGCCGAAGGCGCTGTTCGCAAAGGTCACCAGCAGGATGCCGCTGGCAACGATGTCGTGCTGCGAGCAAAACTTTGCCAGCGCGTCATATTCAGCCAGCCGCCCGGAGTTCACATGCCATGTGCGTCCACCATGCTGGAAAAGCTGCCATTCCGGATGCGGAACGGCATCCATGAGATGACCGATGTCGATGTTGATGGTGATGTTGTGGACGCCGAGTTCCACCAGTTCTTCGAGAGGAAACGCACTGCTCACGCCGCCCATGCCCTTCACGCCACGTGGCGTCATGCGCGGCAAGGGATGTGCGGCAGCTGCGCCCAGATCAGTTGCATGTTTCCAGTGCGATTGGAGTTTCCACCGGTCATTTCCCAAAGGAATGGCCAGCGCCCAGCGGGAAGTCGTGCGTTCCCTGCCATCCGCAGTGCGTGGCAGTTGGATGTCAAAGACCGGCCCTGAAACCGGCCCTGCATCACGCAGTCCGTCCTTTGCCTCGAGGATGAAGCCGCCCCGCTCCAGCACCGCGTGGCTGGCGATGGACACCTCCGGGCGCACTTCAAGAAGCCGAAGATTCAATCCACCGGCAGCGACAGTACCGCGCACGATCACATGGGACTGATTGATGGTCACGCCATCCACGCGATGTGGAAACTTGGCCTGGTAAAACGCATTGATCCGGGACTCGCGGGCGAGCTTGTCCTGACGTTCCCTGTCGCGCTCCTCCTTG
>CAYQCZ010000030.1:11275-16382 GCA_964415955.1 uncultured Verrucomicrobiota bacterium
CACGCAATTGCAATCCACGGATGCGCAGCGTCACTCCACTGCGCCTCCCGAAATCGAGCCGCAACAGGTTGCTCGCAGGCGTCCACCGGCCTCCAGACAATGCCATCAGATCGATGGCTGCCGGAAGCCATGATTCCGCGCGGCCAAGGGAGCCGGCGGACAAGCGGCGCTGGCTGTTGATGGGCGGGCCATAATAGACCTCCAAACCGCTGACTCCTTCTGGTGAGAAATATTCGAATGCCAGCACGGTATGCGTGGAAGAAACTGTATCCGGCGCAAATCGCTGCAATTCAACCCACGGATCATCGCCCTGTGTAACGATCTCGAATTCCCTCTGGCCGACCTGCTTGATGGAAAGGTGATGCGTTCGTTGCGTGTTGAACGCCAGGGGCACAGGCTGTGCGGCAGCCGCATAGACAAGGCACAAGCACAACACCGCACACGCCAGACGGGCGCAGGGCCTGATCCTCATTTGCCTTCCACCGCCCATCGCTTCATCTGCGCAATGTTGGCCTCGACCTTGGGATTGCCCTTTCCGACATACACCTTCATGTCGCTCTCATACATGGCCCCGGATTCCGGGCCACGATCGCCGGTCTCGACAATCCAGCGGTCAAGCCGTGCGCGCAGCGTTTCCAGTGTTTTCTGGTGTTTCGGGTCTGCGGCGAGATTCGCCACCTGCCAGCGGTCCTTCGTCCATTCATAAAGTTCCTCGGGCGGACGCGTGGGGCTGAAAAGAAGCTTCTCCGCAAGCGGCTCAAGTTTGCCGGCGGCATGCAGTTCACGGAGTGCCTGCACAATGCTCTTGCCGTCCTTGTAGGCGTTGGGCTGGAGGTGCGGGCGCTGCGAATGAAAATTGCGGATGTAGAGAAACTGATCCGTGCGCACGCTGCGGATGCGTTCCACCGTTTCATCACAGCGGTCCCGCGCCGCAAACACGGCGTCGCGCGGCTGATAGTTTCTGGCAAAAACATCCTTCGCCTGCATGGTCGCAGGAATCGGAATGCCAGCCGCCGCGAGCGAGATGGCCGCCATGTCGATGTGCTCGATCAGATCGTCGCGCACCCTGCCCTTCGCAATGCCCGGCCCACGCACCACAAACGGAATGTGCGTGCCCTCGTCGTAGAGGAACTGTTTTCCACGCGCATGGCTGATGCCGTGGTCGGTCATGAAGATCACGAGCGTGTTGTCCAACTCCCCCTCCTTCTCCAATCGCGCGATGACCTTGCCAACGTGCTCATCGGTGAAGCGCACCGAGTCGAGATACGCCGCCCAGTCTCGCAGCAGGACGGGATCACGCGGATAGTAGGGCGGCAGCGTGACCTTTTCCGGATCGACGGCACTGCCGAGTTCGGCCTTGGCGCGTTCGGAGAGTTTCTGTGCCGAGGTGTCGTTGCCACCGCGCAGCTTGCCGCCCGCAGTCTGCACCTGCATGAAGAACGGCTGATCCGGTTTGCGGCCTGCCCAGTCGCTGGCGTCATACATCTTCGCGTCCCACTCGAAGTTGTAATCCGTCTTGCCGAGGCCGCCCCCGCCCTTTCCTTTTTTACCGGCACGCGATTCGTTGGGAAGCCCGCTCCCGATGCAGGTGAAATATCCCGCCTTTTGGAAAAGTGCTGGCACTGGCACAACACCTTCCGGAAGGTGAATCTTCAATTCTCCACGTCCGCTACGATGGTGATGCGCGCCGATGCTGGTCTGATACATGCCGGTGATGAACGCCGAACGACACGGTGAACACACGGGCGCGGTGATGAAGGCGTTGCTGAAGCGCGTGCCCTCACGCGCCAGCCGGTCCACGTGGGGCGTTTGAACCGTCTTTTCACCGTAGCAGGAGAAGTTCGCCGACATGTCATCCACGACGAACCAGAGGATGTTGGGCCTGTCAGCAGCGCTTGTGGAGAACCACGGAAGGCACAGCAGACACGGCAGGAGCAGGCGGATGAAGATTTTCATGTTGATGCAGCATCTTTGTCCGCATCGACTCGCCCTTCAAGCGGAACTGTCAGCGTCTGGCGGCAACATTCGCCAGCAGCGCCTTCACACACGCCTCTGCGAATGACTTGTCGTTGATCTCGCAGTCGAGTTCCACGACCGGGATATCTTTGCGCAAATTACCCTTGATGGCATCGAAGAGCGCCTTGTCAGCCTCTGGATCGTGGAAAGGTTTGCCGGGTGCGCTGACCACACTGATCGCCCTGAGCGGCAGGAGCACAGTGACCGGTGCCGTGGAAAGATTGACCTTCTCAGCGATGATTTTTCCGAGTTGCGCACACTCATCGGGCGTGGTCCGCATGAGTGTGACCTGCGGGTTGTGCTGATAAAATGTGCGGCTCTTGAACTTGGCAGGAACGGTGTCCGGCGCGCCGAAATTCACCATGTCCAGACAGCCCGGTGTGACAATGGCCGGAACGCCATGACGCGCGGCGGCCTCCAACCGGGTGGGGCCCGCGCCCAGGATGCCGCCCACGAGTTCATCCGCCCATTCGGTGGTGGTGATGTCCAGCACGCCCGCCACCACGCCGCTTTCAATGAGCGATTCCATGGTGCGTCCGCCGGTGCCGGTGGCGTGGAACACCAGCACTTCATAGCCTGCGGCTTCAAGGATGCCCCGCGCGTGGGTGACACAATCGGTGGTGTTGCCGAACTGGCTTGCCACGATGATCGGCTTGTCGTCCGCCGGGGATGCTGCGCCACCGCGGGCAGCGCCGACCATCCCGCAGATGGCACCGGCAGCGCGTGAAAGGATCATGCGGGAGAAGCGGTTCAAGCCGGCGACATCGACGATGCTGGGAAACATCACAATGTCCTTTGCGCCCAGGTAAGGGGCTGTGTTACCGCTGGCCAGCGTGGACACCATCACCTTCGGAAAGCCGATCGGCAGTGCGCGCATGGCGGCCGTCCCGATGGATGTGCCGCCACCACCGCCCAGTGAGATCACGCCGTCGATGCGCTTCTCGGCATGCAGCTTCGACAGCATGGCCGCCGCCGCATTCCCCATGGCGGTGACGCATTCGCCACGGTCCTTGCGCGCAGCCAGCGCGGCCAGATCCAGTCCACCCGCACGCGCCACTTCCTCCCGCGTGATGTCCGGCTTGAGCCGTGGGGCGTCCAGCGACCCGACATCGATCACCAGGGTCTGATGGCCCTGCTGGCGGATGAGTTCAGCGACGTAGGCGTGCTCGTCGCCCTTGGTGTCCATGGTGCCGAGGACTGCAATGGTTGCCATAGGAATGCGTGGATTGTTTCGCGAAGGCCCGGTCTGAGTAAAGGGATAACAGACCGGCAGTCGCTCAGTGCCCTGATCGTTTCAACGCCAGCAGCTTGCGAAGTTCAGCCAGCGGGCGCGTGTTGATCACATCGTCCTTAGTGAGCCAGCCCTTGCGGGCCACACCGGCGCCGATGCGCAGGAAGCCGGCGTGCTCGTGCCGGTGGGCGTCCGGATTGATGACGCATTTCACGCCCTTGTCCCGCGCGTAGTGCCAGTGCCGCCAGTCGAGGTCGAGCCGGTAGGGATTACAGTTCAGCTCCATCCAGGTGCCCGTGTCCGCACAGGCGTCGATGACGGCCTTCACATCGATCTTGTAGGCGTCGCGCTCCAGCAGCAGCCGCCCGGTGAGGTGGCCGATGATGTGGACGTATGGGTTTTCAGCAGCGCGGATGAGACGTTTGGTGTTTTCAGATTCCTCGCTGGCCGGGACGTGCAGGCTGGCCACCACGACATCCAGTTGCGAAAGCAGTTCGTCATCGAAATCGAGACCGGCTTTGAGAATGTCCACTTCCGAACCGGCCAGCAGGCGGAAATCAGAACCCTCGCCTTCCAGTCGTTTGTTCAGGGCGGCAATCTCCCTGATCTGTTTGCGAAGCCGTGTGGCATCCAGTCCGTTGGCCTGAAACGACGCGCGCGAGTGATCCGTGATGGCCCAGTAACTGAGCCCGAGGCCCTGCATGTGCTCGATGATGTCCTCGAGTGAATGCCGGCCATCGCTCCAGTTGGAGTGATTGTGGAGGGAGCCTTTAAGATCGGTCCATTCGACGAGGCGTGGCAGCCTGTCCTCTTCACCGGCGGTGAATTCACCCTTGTCCTCGCGCAGTTCCGGCGGGATGTAGGGCAGGTCGAGCGTCTTGAAAATGTCCTCCTCCGTCTGGCAAGGCACAAGGAGGGCGGGATCGCGCGTTTCCTCCTTGGACTTGAACAGGCCGTATTCATTGAGCCGCAGTCCGCGCTGGATGGCGCGCTGGCGCATCACGATGTTGTGCTCCTTGCTGCCGGTGAAATAGGCCAGCGCGAAAGGAAACTCCGCATCACTGACGACGCGCAGGTCCGCTTGGATGCCACCTTCGAGAATCACACTGGTCTTGGTATCGCCCTTGGCAATGACGTTGATCACGCCGGGTTGCGCGGCGAAGTCCTCGATGACATTTGTGGGATTCTTCGATGACACCAGAAAGTCGATGTCACCGATGGTTTCGCGCCAGCGGCGGAGACTGCCCGCCGTGCTGCAACGGATGACGTCGGGATGGGAGCGAAGGTTGTCGAGAATGGGTTCGGAAACGGAGAGCGCGGTGCTGAGATGGTGGCGCGAAGCGTATTTGCGGCGGAATTCGATGCCCTCGAGAATCTTGCCCTGGGACTTTTCACCGAAACCCGCGAGCTCGGCCACCTTGCCCTCCTTGCAGGCGGCCTCGAGCTGTTCAATCGATTCGATGCCAAGCTGTTCATGCAGCACCTTCACCTTCTTTGGGCCGACACCGGGCAGGTCGAGCATCGCCAGCAATCCGGGGGGGATGGAGGCCTTCAACTCCTCGTAGTAGGGCAGGCGTCCGGTGGTGACGAGCGTGGTGATCTTGTCCTGAAGCGCCTCGCCGAAACCTTTGAGTTCGCCCAGCCGCTTTTCGGCAACCAATGTCTCCAGCGGCTCGGTCAAACCCTCGAGTGTCCGTGCGGCATTCTGGTAGGCACGGGTCTTGAAAGGATTTTCGCCCTTCAACTCCAGCAGCACCCCGATCTCAACAAGAATCTCCGCCACTCGGTCTTTGTCCATGGGCAAAGTCTAGAGCCTGTACTGCACTTTTTGCGAGAATTGTCTGTACAATGTATTTACAT
>CAYQCZ010000031.1:0-16330 GCA_964415955.1 uncultured Verrucomicrobiota bacterium
CGCTTCCTACGCGCGTCCTTTCGCTGTCGCGTGAAACCCGCACCATCAATTCCGTCACCGTGGGCGGCGGCATCGAAGTGGTTCCCTCGCGTTGTGTGACCGTGGGCATGAAGGAAATCCTCGCCTCGCGTCGGCTGCGTTTCTATTGCAACCGTCCATGGCAGAGCGCCGTTGTGCGCCGCGTGCTGCACGGGCCCATCACGTCCGCCTGTCCGGCGTCCTTGCTGCGACTGCATGGCGATGCCTCGATCACCGTGGCCGATTACGTGGCCAGACCGCCGGACATCCGGTTGAGATAGCCTCCGCCAACCGACAGGCGCGATGTCCTTGGTGGAGTTTGATACTCCGAAGCCCCCGAGTTTTCGGGAGCAGCATCTGCCGGTTTGACATACATGGAGCGGTTTTACTTTGCTTCATTCCTGGTTTTGGATTCAGTCAGAGCCTCCTTCTCCATCCAGAGTCTCCTCTCGTGAGGTCCGGCGGCAAAGATCTCCCCGCTCAGCGGGTGGACCTGCAATGAATGCAACCCGCGGACAGCCCCCTCCAACGATTTCACCAGGGTGCACGTCCTCGTGTCGAACACCTTCACCGTATACAGGCCCGAACCTGGTTTATCCTCCGTTGCGGCGACGAAGCGTGTCCCATTCCTGAGAAAAGCCTGGGCAACGGGACGGCTCAGCGCCAGTTCCGGGCCTCTTCTGTCGATCTTGTGCGCTTTGAAGGAAATGGTCCGAAACGCCTTGTAGAACGGGACAAAGTAAACCACTCGAGTTCCATCCAGACTCAGCGTCAAAGGCGTGTGGTCCGGCGCGTAGGTCGTGATGGTGTCCAGAAGATCGCCGGTCAACGGGTCAAGCAAATGGAGTGCGTCCGTCTTTGCCAGAATGGGAAACCCCCGGTCGTTGAGAGTGATAAAGTGGCCCTCCATGGGATATCTCCAGATTTCCTCCCCCGAATCCGCCCCGACGGCGCGAATCACTGATTGTTTTCCGGCGGCCGGTTTTTCAACCAGAAACAGTCTCTCCCCGGTGTTGTCGTAGGAGATGGCTTTCAGAAAACCTTTGGCGCCTGGAAGCGTCGTCATGACGCTGCCTGAGGGGAGTTCATGGATGCTCAATGCCGCCCCGAATCCCATGCTGTCGCCGATGGCAACCCGATTTCCATCCGGCGAGACGGCTGGCAGCGGACCCACCGCCGCAACCGGGAACACGGCCAGTTCCTTTTCATCCCGCACATCAAGAAGTTGAAAGCGGTTTGTGATGCCCTTGCTGACGATCCCGAAAGCGCCGGGCCGCGAAGAGTCGGCGCAGATCGTATGCACGGCGAATCCCGGATCGGCGGCTGCTGCCAGGGCGTCCGGTTTGCCAGCCCGGGTGATCTCCCTGCTGTCCGCCACCTGCGGTCCGGCGATGAGGGCGGCAAAATCCCAGATACGCAGGAGGTTTTCCGGGGCTTTTGTGGAGGCCCCGATCCATGAGCCGTCCGGGCTGAAGCGCAGGTGCGCGATCGGCGCGGACATGCCATGGACCTCGCACAGCATGTCTCCCGTCTCGATATTCCAGATGCGCACGACCTGATCATCCCCGCCGCTGGCGACGATAGGTTGCGTAGGGTGCCATGCCAGCGACCAGATCGCGCCATCGTGCGCGCGAAACTCGGACTGCACCTCCAGTGTCTCCGCATTCCTGATCCGGATCCTGCGATCCGCCCCGGCTTCGACGAGGCGGGAGCCCCCCGGATCGATGGCGATGGCTTCGAGATAGGCCGGGTGCGCAGCTTCTGCCAGGACTTTGCCATCCGCCACGTTCCAGACAAAAATCCGTTCCTTTGAACCCGGAGTCGCGCGAAACCTTCCGATGGTGCCCACGCCCGCCAGTTTCCTTCCGCCTTCCATCCAGACAGCATCTTGAATCTCCAGGTAATTTGAGGAGCTATCCACAATCAATTCCACCTTGTTCTTACCCGTGCTGGTGTCGGCAAACCACGCGTTCACACGGCCGCAGCTCAACACCTTCTCCCCGTCCGGAGATAATCGAATCAGCTTGGGTGAAACATTGAAGGTGTTCGTGGTGCTGAAACTGCCCGTGCTGGCATAAGCGCCCTGGGACCGGTGCAGGATCTGGAACTGGCTGCGGCCCTCCGCCATGGATTCCACGAGCATCCCCGACCGTGTTTCATTCAGTTCGAAGGCGGGGTTGCGAGGATTTCCCAGATCACGAATTAAATCGGTCAATGAGAGTTCCCTGCCAGTGTCCACGACGGTGACAGTCAGGCCGCCTGATTCATTGCCCCGGTGCACCACGTGTTGATCATCCAGAAAATCCCAGGAGTTCTTGTAATGCAAAGGCCTGGAAACGGCGCGTCCCCAGGACGGCACCGTGCAGATGGCCCGGGGAAAATCCAGCTTCCAGGCCTTTGCCTGAATACCGGCCAGGAAGACATCCCCGTTCAGGGGGTGGACGGCGAACATCGCTGGTCGGCGGGTTCCTCCCGTAAGATTCCGGACCCATTTCCCCGTTCCGGAGTCCCTCACTTCCACAAGGCAATCTTCCGCGTCCAGTGCCATCGTCCAAGTGACCAGAAACCGTTGTCCGTCCGGCAGGAATGCCAGCGCATTTTGATTGGGGTCGGATTTCGTGATTTTGAACAACTCGCCGCCTGATTCGACATTGTATCCCCGGATGACGCCAGCCCCCTCGGCGTGCAGAAGCCGTTTGCCATCCGGACTCAGAACCACCTGTCTTCCCCTTTTCGGAGGCTTGCCAAATTCCCGGATCAACGCGCCGGTCTGTGGATTCAACAACCGGAACTTGGACCCCACATGCACGAGCGGCAGGCCGGTCGAGTTCAAGGCCACCGGACCACCGCCGGTCTCCACCTCCCACTGCCGCTTTCCGGTCACAGCACTCAGCGCGAGGATTTTCCCCGCTTCAGCCGCGAACACGATCTTTCCAGTCTCATCGAAACAGATATCGACGACTGGTTTGGCGGGCTTGGAAGTCCATAGCCGGCCCCCGCTCTCGATCTGGTGCAACTGGATGGGTTTGTTGTCGTCCACCGTTGCCAGCAGTTGTGCGTCCGGGGAGATGGCCAGCTTCGCCTTGGTGCCGACGCCGGGGATGCGCTTGCCGACGAAACGACCCGCCCGGACATCGTAAAATTGAAATGCGCCGTTGGCATCGACCCCGCCAAACACACCAGGCCGTAAGGGATGGGGACTGGCCTGGTAGATTTGCCCGATATTCAGGTGCGATTGAAGGGTGGTGTTCGCCTGATACTTCAAGTAACGCCAGCTTGCACCACGCACCTCAGGATCAATTTGATCCAGCAAATGCACCGCCTCCGCCCAGTTCCTGTTGCGATAGGCTTGATCCGCCACTGTGAACTGCGCCCTGGCCAGCGCTTTGCGCGTTTCCAGTTCCTGAGCTTCGGCACGCGCCTGCGCCTTGCGGGCTTCGCCCTCTGCTGCGACCGCCCGAGCTGTTTCCTGCTCGGCGACGCCCCGCGCTGATTCAGCAGCCTCCTTCTGTAGATTCAACTGAACCACGAAGACCAGCGTAAGAATCACCACGCCCACCAGCGTTGCCGACAACAGCTTGTGCCGCATGCCGAGCAGCCACAGTTGGCCCAGCGCACCCACATCCTCAACACTGGTTGCGAAGCCTCCCCGGTAGGCTTCGATGTCTGCGGCCAGCTCCGAGACGTTCTGGTAGCGGTCTTCCGGCCGGAAGGCCAGGGCCCGCATGGTCACCGACGAGAGAGCGGGAGGCACTTTGCCACCCGGGCAATGAGGCAGGATGCTTCCATGCCGGCCAGGCGGAATCCTTTCTTTCGTCGGTGTCGCGGTTCGAGACCGGCTTTGCGTTGTGTCCAGATCCGTGGGCGGGGTGATCTGGCCTGACTTCACCTTTTCCAGCACTTCGTCCACCGAATCGCCGTCGGCCGGGGCTTGCAGCGTCAGCATGGAGTAAAGGATCGCACCCAATGAAAAGATGTCCGAACGCGCGTCAACCTCATGGATGCGCCCATCCGCCTGTTCTGGAGACATGAATCTGGGCGAACCGATCACCGCTCCATCCATCGTCAACATGGCCGGCCCCTCCGCCTCATCGAATACCTCAAGGCCATTTTCATCCTCCGACAGCTCCGCCAGAAAATCATCCATGACCGGCATGTCCGATGCGTCCTCCACCGGCTCGACTGCGGCACTTTCCTCCAGCATTGCCTCTTCCTCTTCGCGGGTGAACTTGGCCAGTCCCCAGTCCATGACCAGCACCTCGCCGAATGCGCCGATCATCACATTCTCCGGTTTCAGATCGCGGTGGATGACTCCCCGTGAATGGGCAAAGGCGATGGCGTCGCAGGCTTTGACAAAGGCGGTCAGCAGGCGATCCAGAGGAAAACCTGCCACCGTCTCCCTGTCGCCGGATTTCAACCCGTCAATCACGGACTGGAGCGTGCGTCCCTCGACCTTCTTCATGACGTAGAACAGACGCCCCGCATCGTCCTTCCCCAGTTCGTGAATGGGGACGATGTTCGGATGCTCGAGCCGGGCCAGGATGGTGGCTTCGCGGATGAACCGCCGCCGCGCATCCGGATGGGTGTCCCGCTCCAGCAGGATGCGCTTCATTGCCACGGTCCGTCCCAGGGTCTGGTCACGGGCGTCAAGGATGTTTCCCATGCCGCCCCGCGCGATCTCGCCGCCCAGTTCGAAGTGTCCGGCAGTCTGGGATTTGGATTGGGGGTCTTGTGGTTCTGACATGATCCAGTCGCTGCCGCTGTGAACTCCCGCGGAACAAGTGCCTGTTGATGGTTCTATCGAAAAACCCGGCGCGAGGTTACATCGCATGCCCACCGGTCTGACGTTTCAAGCCAGTCACGAAGGAAAGACAATGTCAGCGTGTCCCGTTGTCACCTGTTCATCCCCGCAACAATCCCAAAAGATGGCGCAGTTCATCCCTCACTTCAGCGGGTGTTTCGACAGTTTCCCCAATCTCCTGCTCCAGTGTCGCCTTGAAGGCATGGCGCATGCGCATCACCTGCAGACGCAGTGCTCCCGGGGTTAGCCCCAGTCTTTCGGAAAGCTGTCCGTAGGTTGCGCCTGTGTTGCCGCCCGCGATGCTGTCTCTCAACGCCTCGAACAGCTCGCCTTTTCCGGATCGGGCATATTTTTCCGCCAGGGAGTCCATCACGCCGCTGAAAAGGTTGCTGGCCCAGGCCCTTTCGAACAGGGCCTCAGGATCCTTCCCGAAATCCGTGAAACAGTCTGCATAGCGCGACTCAGCCGAGGCCTGATCAATCGGAATCACTCTTGTGCCGCCACCGCGTTTGAGGGCGTTGTCACGGCGGGATTCATCCACCAGGAAGCGTTTCAGATCGGCGAGCAGAAAGGTCCGGAGTTTCCCCCGTTCCTGACGGACGCGATGCAAGGTTTCGGAGGTCAGGATTCGCTGGAAGAACCCCTGGGTCAGATCCTCTGCATCAGCCGCCGTGCGCCCCTTCTTCCGAAGAAATGCGTAAATGGGATACCAGTAGCGGCGGCAAATTTCCTCCATGGCCTGCTCCGCCTGCGCGGGGTCGCTGGCCTGCACCTGAAGCACCACACTCCAACGCGTGCCCGGGAACTGGCTCGCAGAGGTGGTGTCAAGATTTGACCCTGTCTCTCCCATATGCAGATACGGGACTTTGCGGCCATTCCAGGCGTATGCCAAGGATTCAAACCGCCCTTGCGGCCCCACACGGATCAAGTTGCCCCTTTGCGGGCAACTGCTTCCCACATCATTTCGAAACACCCGCACTAAAAGCACGATAGGACAGGCACATGAACGAATGGAGGCAGCCAGAATTTCTGTCCGGACGGGCAGACGGCGAAGGCCGGTGATCGGTGAAACCAACATCACTGTGTGCGAACCGGCCTTCGCCGATCGTTCCCCGTTTATCATTCAAGCAAGGCTTCTGGTGCTGCGAACAGGCCGGAATTGAAGGAGGCGCATGTCACCAACAAAAAGTGAAACGCCCGGCATCCGGCTGCGATAGAACCAGTAGAAGACCCGCAAACTACCTGACGCACCAACACATGACATACTCCAAACACCTCCTCCGCACACTGCTTCTTGCAGCAGCACTTGTCCCTGGCAGCCTGCTGGCCCAAGGGACCACGGCATTCACCTATCAGGGCAGGCTTGCCGACAATAACGCTCCGGCCAATGGCGAATATGACATGCGTTTCACGCTCTACGACGCATCGAATGGTGGAAACCAGGTCGGAACACCTGTTGTCAAAGCCCCCGTGACTGCGACCGACGGAGTCTTCACCGTGGCTCTGGATTTCGGCCAGTCCGTCTTCATTGGAGCCGACCGATGGCTGAAGATCGAGGTGCGGGACAACGGTTCGGCCGGCGCCTACGATTTGATGGTTCCCCGCCAGCAGATCACCCCCACGCCTTACGCACTGTTTGCTGCGGGGGTGAACGCCTCCAGCATCATCGGACAAGTCACCGGCAATCAACTCAACGCCACGATCCCCAACCAGATGAGCTTCACGGCGGCTGGCAACCAGTTCACCGGGGCATTCACCGGCGACGGCAGCGGCCTGACCGGGCTCAACGGAGCAGCGTTGTCCGGCGTGGATGCCTCCAAGATCACTTCCGGCACCCTTGGTGTATCGCGGATTCCAGACTTGAGCGGTTCCAAGATCACGGATGGTTCCATCACCAGCGCCAAGCTCTCGGGTGGCATTGCCGACTCCAAGCTTGCGACGATTTCCAGTGCCGGGAAAGTGGCAAACTCCGCCACCACGGGAACCGCTCTCAACCAGCCGGGCACCCTCGTGCTACGCGACAGCAATGGCGGCTTTGCGAGCGAAACCATTACGCTTGGTGGCAACCTGTCCCTCACGGGCACGAGCGGGCTCATCAGCCAGGGCGGCAACCGACTGATCCACACCTATGGCCTCTTCAACTTTTTTGCAGGACAGGAGGCCGGCAATCTGACCATGACTGGAAGCTACAACGCGGGCAGCGGTGCCTACGCGTTGTTTTCAAACACCTCCGGCGGGGCCAATACCGCCAGCGGCGCCAGCGCGCTTGCGTCCAACACGACTGGATCTCACAACACGGGCACCGGCATCAACGCGCTGTTCGCCAACTCCACCGGTGGAGACAACACCGCCGTCGGAGCGGAAGCCCTTTATTTTGCGACCGGCAGTGACAACATCGCCATCGGCAGCCAAGCCGGCTACAATCTGACCACGGGAGACAACAACATCGTCATCGGTCATGCAGGCGTTGCCGGCGAGAGCGGGGTCATTCGCATCGGCACGCCGGGGAAACAGACCAACACCTACTTCACCGGCGTCATTCATGGCGATGGCTCGGGATTGACCAATCTTGGTGGCATCAATCTGGCCGCCGGGACCGTCAGCACCCCGGCACTGGCCAACAACGCCGTCACTTCGGGAAAGATTGCCGACGGCTCCATCACCAGTGCCAAGCTCGCCAGCAACAGCGTCGGTTCCTCCGCTCTGGCCAACAACTCGGTGACCTCCTCGGAAATCGCCAGCGGCGCTGTCATCGCCGGCAAACTCGGCAACAACGCCGTCGCCACTGCCAACATCGCCGACGGTGCCGTGACGGGAGCGAAGATCGCCAATGGCTCCATTACCAGCCTGAAAATCCCATCCGGCGGTATCCAGGCCTCCAACCTAGATTCGAGCATCGGGCTGTGGTCGGTGAATGGGGCGCACGTTTACCGGTCGAGCGGCAACGTCGGCATCGGCACCTCGATTCCGCAAGAAAAGCTCGAAGTCAATGGAACCATCAAGGGAACGTCCATAAAGTTCTCCGACGGAACAGTGCAAACCACCGCCGCCATCGGTTCCTCCAGTGAATTCCTACGCCTTGGCCCGGGTTCCTGGGTTCCCAACGAGAGCAACCGGCTCCTGGCGCAGAATTTCGCGGAAGGTGCTTGGATGAGCGTTGGCGCCATGCTGGCGGCAGTCCATCTTCCGGCGGGGGCCACGGTCGTATCGATTACCGTCCACGTTCATGACACGGTAACGGAAGATTTGGAAATCAGCCTTCGCCGAAAGATCAACCTGGGTTCGAGTTCAAACCAGGATGCGAACTTCGTTGCTGCCGGGAGCTCGGGCTACTTCACCAAAACGGTGAGCACCAGCTTTACCATCAACAATTCTGAGGCTTATTTCATCGAAATTGCACCGAAGCCAGGCATCGGCACGGGGCTCTGGCCCGGAAACGCGAATCTCGCGGTCAACAACGTCGTCATCGAATGGCACCGTTAGAAACCTTTCGAAATGCCGCCTTTGAACTCTGACTTCACGCTGAACATGCATGCTCCATCCCCAAATCCGCCCGCAAACTATGCACATCCGTTGTGGCTTGATCGTTCCGTGAACAGATTGCTGCCCGGCATGAGAACCAGTCTGGTCGCACTGATTCTGGGCCTGTCCGCATCGGCTGCCAATGCGCAGAATCTCGCCATCTCTCCCTCCGGTATCACCGGGGGCGGCGGACTCAGCACGGGATCGCGATTCACTGTGAATGGCTCCATCGGCCAGGCCGAGGCGACAGTTTCACCGCTGATCGGTTCGCGCTTCGTCGTGACGGGCGGTCTTCACGCCCGGGCTGTGGTCGTGCAAGTGGCCGGAGCGCCGTTTCTGAATATCACCCTCAACGCCGGGTCGATCACCCTCCACTGGGAAGCGGACGGGACCAGCTACGTGATCGAGGAAAGTCCGGTGATGGGTGAGGCCGCTGTTTGGACGGTGTGGCGAACTCCCAATGGCAACTCGAGCACATTCGCACCTCCGGGTGGCACCCGGTTTTATCGGCTGCGGAGAATCAGTGATTGAGCGGCTGTGGTGTCGGGGCGGCTGCGCGCCTTCTCAGGATTGTGCCACGGCTATTGAGGCGGTTTCACCAGTCCCACATCGGCAAGGGCGTTCAGCAGGAACTGGAAGGCAATCGCCGCCAGCAGCAGTCCCATCAACCGTGTGGCAACGCGCATGAAGAGAGGGTTCAACCATTTTGCGCCATGGGCTGAGAGCCGCAGTATCTGGTAACTGGCCAGGCACACGCCGAGAATGACGGCGTAGAGCGCCACATGCTGGGCAATGCCCGTCGCCTTGCTTTGCAGCAGGATGGTGGTCGAGATCGCACCCGGCCCCGCGAGCATCGGCACCGCCAGCGGCGTGATGGCGATGTCCTGCTTGGCGACGCCATCCTCGGTGTCCTCGTCCGATTCCCGCACCCTGGACCGTTCCGCGCGCAGCATGTCCAGGGCGATCAACAGCAGGATGATGCATCCGGCCATCTGAAACGCCGGAAGCGTCACGCCAAGGAACTGGAAAATCCACCGGCCCGCGAGGCCGAACAACACCAGCACGACGGCCGCGACCGTGCAGGCCAGGCGTGCCATTTTCATGCGTTGTTGCGGCGTGTCCTGCGGTGTCATGGCCAGAAACAGCGGCACCAGTGCCAGTGGATCGATGATCACGAACAGCGAACTGGCCGCCAGCAGGATGAATTCGATGAGGCTCATGCGGTGCAGGGCGCAAGGATGGCGTCCTTCATGCCATGGATGATTTTCTTGTCCGCCGGGCAGATGGTGGCCAGCACGCCTGAGAGATGCGCCCGTGCAGCGTCGCCATCGCCATGGACGAAGTAATACGGACACAGCCGCACGCGCCCCGGCATGGCGCGGACGGCCTTTGCATTGAAGTCATACCAGTGCGCCTCGACCGTGCGCGGCTTGTGGTAGCGTTGCAGGATGTGCGGGGAGGTCTCGAAGCTGCGGATGGCGTTGTCCACGGCCTGGCTCCAATCGGCCTGGGAAAGATCCGAGCCCAGATGCACGCCACGCGCACCCCAGGCATTCGGCGAGAAGCCCGACACCTTGAGGATCAAATCGCGTTCACGCTGGGACAGTGACTTGAGCTGCTGCCAGTCCGTGATGTTGAGGCCGGGATAGGCCCCATGGGGTGGCAGCGGCGTGGGGTCCACAATCCATGAATACGGTGTGATCGACTGCATGCGGCGCAGGAACGCCTCGCCCAGTTGCTGGCGCCAGAAGTCGTGGAGGTTTCGGTTCCACAGCAGCGCGGCGAGGGCCTTCTCCTCGAACATGGGTTTGGGCGGCGGTGTAAGGCGGATGCGTTTCTCCAGGGCGGCGGCCAGCATGACTTCCGCGGAGGGCACATTCGGCAGATCGAACAATTCAAAGAACCGATACACGGCATCACCATCCGCAAACCCGTTGAAATGGGCGTCCTGCACATGAAAGCGTCCCTCGGGCAGTTGTGCGGACAGCCATTCCATTTCCGGCCGGTAGGCGGAGGATTCTTCGGAGACGATCACATGCACACGTGGCGCGTTTCCAAAGATGCCGGCAAAGCCGTCGATCATGCCGCGATCACCGCCGATGACCGGCGCGGGAGCATACACCTTGTTGAGCCATGCGGTGAGGCCGATGCCGCCGGGCACGCTGTCCAGTTCCGTGATGCTGATGCCATCTTCCGTGAGCAGGATGTCGGGCCGGATGACGCGCGGCAGATCCGCACGAAACGCGGGGGATCGCTGGAGTTCCACGACATGCGCGGATTTGCCCTGGTCGAGCAGGGCGGCCACCCATGAAGGCTGTTTGCCATCGAGGCTGTGCCGGTAGAGGAGATTGACGGCTTTGTAGAACTGGAGCAGCACGCGTCCGAGCGTATCGAGCTCGCCAGCCAGCTTTTCGCCAAGGGGAAATGGAGCGATCGCCACCCGCCAATGCTGGTCGGCAAACAAGCCGCCGGGCGGAAGCTGATCACGGACGTGATGCGCGATGGATGCAGGATCGGTCTGAGACATGATGCTCACGGCGGGCGCAGATTAGCGATGGTTCCCTGAAATTGCCAATGCTAGCGGGAGCTTATGGAGCACAAACACAGCCTCGTCTTGAATCGTCCCGCTGCCTAATCTGCGCGCGTGAAACATCAGGGCGCAGCCGCACACATGATTCAATTGGCACGGACATTGTCCGACGCCGTGGATGCACTTGCGTTCAACCCGCCAGTGGCGTGGGTCTACAACCCATTGAATTACGCACGGGCCATGCATGAAGCCTACCTGTCCCGATATGCCGACGGACCCCGCCGCGTGGTGTTCATGGGGATGAATCCCGGGCCGTTTGGCATGGCACAGACGGGCGTGCCCTTCGGTGAAGTCGAGGCCGTGCGCGACTGGATGGGATTATCCGCCAGGGTGGGCAAGCCAGATCCCGAGCATCCGAAACGTCCTGTGGATGGACTGGGATGCACGCGATCCGAAGTGAGCGGCCGACGCCTGTGGGGATTGTTTGCGAGCCGTTTTGGAACGGCGGAGGCGTTCTTCGAGGAGCACTTCGTGCTGAACTACTGTCCGTTGGTGTTCATGGATGAGGGCGGACGCAACCTGACGCCGGACAAATTCAGCGCGGCCGAAGCCGGATCGTTGTTCGCCGCGTGTGACGAGCACTTGCGAAAGGCGCTGGAGACATTGCAGCCGGAATGGGTGGTGGGTGTGGGCGCCTTTGCACGGGGGCGGATCGACGCAGTGTCGTCCGGTGCTTGCTGGAAAGTCGCCCAGGTGCTGCATCCCAGCCCGGCCAGTCCGGCGGCCAATCGTGACTGGGCGGGTGCGGCCACGAAACAGCTCGTCAGCCAGGGCGTGTGGCACTCGTGAAGGAGGATCACCTTGAAACTACCCGGGCCCATGCATCCGTGGAATCTGACCCCGCGTCAGGCAGTGGGGGTGCAGCGCGAACTTGCCGCACGTGTGATTCATACGCCCATGGAGCACCCGCCACGTTTTGTGGCCGGTCTTGACGCCGCTTTCAGCAAGGATGGCGGCCATTGCATCGCGGGTGTTGTGCTGTGGGATGTTGGGCGAGGGACGGTCGTGGAACGGCATGCGGCGGTTTCGCCGCTCACCTTTCCCTATGTGCCCGGCCTGCTCTCGTTTCGTGAAGCACCCGCCCTGCTTGGCGCTTTGGAAAAACTGGAACAAGTCCCTGACGTGCTGATGTGCGACGGACAGGGCATCGCGCATCCGAGGCGCTTTGGAATCGCCTGTCATCTGGGGGTGCTGCTTGATCTTCCCGCCGTGGGATGTGCCAAGAGCCGGTTGATCGGGTCGCATCTGGAAGTGCCCTTCACGCGTGGCAGCTTCGTGCCCTTGATGGATGAGGCAGAACACATCGGCGACGTGGTGCGGACGCGCGATGGTGTGAGGCCGCTGTTTGTGAGCGTGGGGCACCGGATGACCCCCGCGCTGGCACGCACGCTGGTGCTGGAATGCGTATTGAAATGCCGCCTGCCTGAGCCCACGCGGCTGGCCGACAAACTGGTGGCGGAGGCGCGAACCCTTCCGGAAAAGGCCTCAGTCCGGGGCCGGTGATCCGCTCTTGATCTGGCTTATGAGCCGTTCATTCAACTCCTTGGCCGCGTTGTAGCCCACCAGCTTGAGCTTGGTCTGGAAGGCCGCCACTTCGACGAGACGGGCGAGATCACGTCCCGGCCGGACGGGAATCGTGATGTGCGTGACGGGGATGCCGAGCACATCCATGTGGTCATCTTCGATGCCCAGCCGGTCCACATCCTCCACCTCGTTCCACTGCTTGAGGGAGACAATCAGGTCGAGACGTTTCTCGCGGCGGATGGATTTGATGCCGAACATGGCCGCAACATTGATGATGCCGATGCCCCGGACCTCCATGTGGTGGCGGGTGAGTTCGGCGCTCGTGCCCATGATGTAGTGTCCGTCCACCACGGCCACCTTGGTGACGTCGTCGGAGACCAGACTGTAACCGCGCTCGATCAGTTCCAGGACGCATTCGCTTTTGCCGATGCCGCTTTCGCCACGGATCAACACACCCACTCCAAGGACATCCACCATGCTGCCCAGCTCCGTGCCCTTGGGCGCAAAGAGGGATTCCATCGCGAGCGTGGCCAGGTTGATGAACTTCATCGTGATGAGCGGCGTCTGGAACACGGGCACGTTGAACCGCTCGGCGACCCTCAACATCACCTTGTCCGGCTTGAGATCGCGCGAGAAAACCACGCAGGGAATCTTGTAGGAAAACAACATCTCATACTGCGTCTCTCGCGCGGCGGGTGGCAGGGATTTGAGGAAGGAGCTTTCCGCGTTGCCGATCACCTGGACGCGTTTGTTGGCGAAGTAACGCGTGAAGCCGGCCAGCGCCAGCCCGGGCCGGTTCACCGTGGGCTCGCGGATGATGCGTTTGAGACCGCCCGCACCGGCCAGCAGTTTCAGGCCAAGCTCCGAGGCGTGGTTGGTGTAGAACTTTTCAACGGTGACTGTGTCGCGTGTCATGGGAGAGGGGACCATGCAGCACGTTCCAACGGGAGGCATCGGCACAAGAACGCAGGTGGTGCATGGTGCCGGCAGGGTAGGGCGCACACGCCCGAGCGGCAACCTCCAAACTCCGGTGCAAACTTCCATTCGCCACGGCGGAACCTCCTGTTACTCTGAGCGCGGCATGACGGCACCATCCCCGGTGAAAGAGCGGACCGACCCGAACGCCAGCACATCTGCTGGCGGGTCATTGCGCCTGCCGGAATTGCTCGCACCGGCGGGCGACTGGGAGTGCGCGCGTGCCGCGGTGGAGAACGGCGCGGACGCCATCTACTTCGGCCTGGACAAGTTCAACGCCCGCATGAGGGCGCACAATTTCACCGAGGCGGACCTGCCGGAGTTGATGCGTTTCCTGCACCACCGGGGTGTGAAGGGTTACGTCACCTTCAACACGCTCGTCTTTCCGAGCGAACTGGCGGATGCCAGCCGTTACCTGCGCAGCATCATCACCGCCGGCGTGGATGCGGCCATCGTGCAGGATGTGGGCGTCGCGCGTCTGATCCGGCGGCTTTCGCCGGATTTTCCGATTCATGCCAGCACGCAGATGACCATCACCAGTCCGGCAGGGGTGGCCTTTGCGCGTGAGCTGGGCTGCAATCTCGTCGTGCTCGCGCGGGAGAATTCCATCGCCGACATCGAGCGCATCCAGGCCGGGCAGAGAAGTGATCAGTTATCAGTGACCAGTAATCAGCCCAAAGAGCAACGCTCCCCATCTGATCACTGCCAACTGATGACTGATTACACCCCACTCCCTGTGGAAGTCTTTGTCCATGGCGCGCTGTGCGTGGCCTACAGCGGCCAGTGCCTGACCAGTGAATCCCTGGGTGGACGTTCCGCCAACCGCGGGGAGTGCGCGCAGGCGTGCCGCATGCCCTACGACCTGGTGAGCGACGGCCAGTTGGTGGATCTGGGCGGGCGGCATTACCTGCTTTCACCGCAGGATCTGTCAGGGCTGGATGTGCTGCCAGATTTGGCGCGTGCCGGGGTGGCGTCGTTGAAGATTGAAGGCCGGTTGAAATCGCCGGAATACGTCGCCAGCATCACGCGGGTGTATCGGCAGGCGCTGGACGAACTGGGCCGGCGGAGCAAGGGGGTCATGGAGAACCGGGATCAAGGATCCAGCATTCCATCACGCCAGCACTCCATGGCCATCAACGATGAGCGTTACGAACTGGAGATGGCCTTCTCGCGGGGCCTGTTTACGGGTTGGTTTCGTGGCATCGACAACCAGCAGCTCGTTCATGCGCGGTTTGGCAAGAAACGCGGCGTGCTGCTCGGCGACATCACAGGCGTCAAAGGCCAGTCATTGCTCATCCGGTTGCAGGCCCCGCTCAAGCCCGGCGATGGCGTGGTGATTGACACCGGCGCAGGTGACGATCACGAGCAGGGCGGACGTATCATCTCAGTGCATCCGCGCGGCGATGTGACGCAGGTGAGTTTCCGTCCGGGCCAGATCAATCCGCGCCGCGTCAAGGCGGGCGACAAGCTTTGGAAGACCGATGATCCGGAGCTGAACAGGCGCGTCCGGGCCACCTTTGGCGGCGATGAAATCCGCCACCAGCGTCCGCTGCACTATGAGTTTCATGGAGCCAACGGCCTGCCGCTCACAGTCGTCGGGCGCGACGACGAAGGGCATGTGATGACGGCTGAATCAAGACTGCCTTTGGTGAAGGCGGAAAAGCATCCGCTGACGAACGAGACCCTTGGCAAACAGTTTGGCAGGCTGGGTGGGACGCCCTTCAGACTGGGCGCGCTCGACAACCGCATCGAGGGCGCGTTGATGATGCCGCTGGCCGAGTTGAACCGCCTGCGACGGGTCGTCACCGATGAACTCGAACGGCAGCGCATGGAGCCCAGGCGCTGGACACTGGCGAAAGCGGCACAACCTGAACAGCTGGCTGCGCTGGATCCAACCCAGTCCGATGCCGCATCAACGTCACCCGCCGGCGTCGAGTTGATCGTGATGGCGCGCACCATGGACCAGCTTGGAGCTGCGATTCAGGCCGGTGTGCGGACGATTTACTGCGAATTCGAGGATCCGAAGCGTTATCGTGAAGCCGTATCCATGGTGAAATCCAGCGGAGAAGGCACGGGGGGAAATCCCGAGGTCTGGGTCGCACCGCCACGCATTTTCAAGCCGGGCGAGGAATGGATATTGAAGCAGGTGCGCTCCTGTGATGCGGACGGTTACCTGGTCCGCAACTACGATCATCTCCAGTTCTTTGCCGGCTGCCGCAGGCGCGGTGATTTCTCGCTGAATGTGGCCAACCAGCTTGCCGCGGAACACTTCATTCGAAAGCACGGGCTGGAGCATGTGACAGCCTCCTATGATTTGAACATCGCCCAGTTGGAATCCTTGCTGCGTGAAGCACCCGCGGACTGGTTTGAGATCACGCTGCACCAGCACATGCCGATGTTTCACATGGAGCATTGCGTGTTTTGCGCGTTTCTCTCGAAGGGCCGGGACTACCGCGATTGCGGCCGGCCGTGCGACCGGCACGTAGTCAAGCTCCGGGACCGCGTGGGCATGGAGCATCCGCTCAAAGCCGATGTGGGTTGTCGCAACACGCTATTCAACGCACGTGCGCAGACCGGTGCTGAGTTCTACTCGCAACTTTTTGAACTGGGCGTGCGTAAGTTTCGCATCGAGTTTGTCAATGAATCCGCCGCCGAAGTCACCGCCACCTTGAGCCGTTATCGCGCGTTGCTCCGCGGCGAGATCACCGGGGCGGACTTGTGGCGTGAACTAAAACTTCACAACCAGCTCGGCGTCACACGCGGCCAGATGGGGAAGTAATCAAACCCGAATGCCGATGGCCGAAAACCGAAACAACGCCGAAGATCGAGTTCCGAACGCATCACCGCCTTCGCGAGGCCGTTTAGGCCCGGACCAATTCGGACTTGGGAGTTCGGATTTG
>CAYQCZ010000032.1:0-2767 GCA_964415955.1 uncultured Verrucomicrobiota bacterium
AGGTGGAATGGAGGCGGCAGAAACAGTTCCGGAACGGGCATAGGCAACATTGACACGCAAGGCAACGTGCATCCGGACCAATTCTGGCAAAGCCTCACGCTGGGCAATGTAAAGGACCGGCCCTTCAGTGAAATCTGGACGGGCAGGGATCATCCCACCCTGAATGCCTTGCGCGACCGGAATGCCCGCCTGACGGGCAAATGCAGGCAATGCCGGTTTCTGGACATCTGTGGCGGTGGATTCCGCGTGCGTGCCGTCCAGGTCCACAATGACCTCTGGGCACCCGACCCCGCCTGCTATCTGAGCCAGGAGGAGCTGCAAGCCGATCCAGCGGCCCCGGCCCACGAGACCTGCCAGACTTGACCGCCTGGGGTGCCACCCGGGTTCCTGCAGGGAAATGAGGCTTGACGGTCCCCTGCCCCAATTTAGACTGCCAGTGAATCTTGAATTGCTGGTTTGCCAGCGGTGAAAGTCGGAGAAATCAATTCTACCGACTTTTTTGTTCCCCGCATGGCCCCGGAGTTATTGTGCTATGAATGCTGAGTTTTTGGCAGTCCTGGATTACTGGGAAAAAGAAAAAGGCATCTCCAAAGATGTGCTTGTTGGAGCGGTGAACGAGGCACTCGTGACCGCCGCCAAGAAGGCCGTGGGGCCTGCCCGTGAACTGCGGTGTGTCATCGACCCGAAGTCCGGTGACATCAAGGCCTTCGCCAAACTGGTCGTGGTGGATCGCGTCCAAAATGTGCATGACGAGATATCCCAGATCGACGCCCGGCGCATCAAGCGTGATGCCGAGGTGGGTGAGGAAATCGAAAAAGAGGTGACCCCCACCAACTTCGGACGCATCGCCGCCCAATACGCCAAGCAGGCATTGATGCAGCAAGTCCGCCGCGCCGAGAAACAGCTCATCTACGACGAGTTCAAGGACAGGACCGGCGACATCGTGAGCGGCGTTGTCCGGCGCTTTGAGCGTTCCGACGTCATTGTGGACCTCGGCCGTTACGAGGCATTGATGCCCAACCGCGAGCGCGTGCCGACAGAGGAATACCAACCCGGCGAGCGGATTCGTGCCTATGTGAAGGCGGTGGAGGAAACGGCCCATGGCCCGGAGATCATTCTCAGCCGCGCCACGCCCGACTTTGTCATCAAGCTCTTCAGGCTCGAAGTCTCGGAGATCAACGACGGGACGGTGGAAATCAAAGCCATCGCCCGGGAACCCGGCTTCAGAACCAAGCTGGCCGTCTGGTCGCGCGATGAAAAGGTGGACCCGGTCGGCGCCTGCGTGGGATTGCGCGGACAGCGCGTCAAAAACATCGTCCGCGAACTCAACAACGAGAAAGTGGACATCATCAAGTGGGACACCAACATCCGCACGTTCGTCACCAACGCCCTTCAGCCAGCCCAGCTCAAGAACTTCGAGATTGACGAGTCTGCCCGCCGCATCAAGGTGATTGTCTCCGAGGATCAGCTTTCCCTGGCCATCGGCAAGCGGGGACAGAACGCCCGTCTCACACAAAAATTGACCGGCTGGAGTGTCGATATCGTCGCCGAAGAAGTCCAGACCCTCGGATTTGAGGAAAAGGTTGCCCAGGCGGTCAATGCCATGGCGGAAATCCCCGGCATTGACAAGGCGGCGGCCGACGCCCTCGTCCATGCAGGATTCCTGTCGTTGGAGGATCTGCTCGAGGCCGATGAGTCCGACCTGGCCGAAATACCCGGTCTGGCGGAAATCGCAGGTGCGCTGTTGAGCGCAGCCCGTGAGGAAGCCGCAAAACGCAACGAAACCAGCGCAGCCTGATCTGGTCGTCCTGGGTGGAATGGTCGCTCGCGCCGAAGGCAGCACCAACTGACCGCACGTAGAAATTATTGTATGCCCGTCCGGATTTACGAAATAGCAAAGAAACTGGGAGTCACAAGCAAGGATGTTCTTGGCAAGGCCAGGGAGCTCGGCATTGCCGAGGCCAAAGTTGCGTCCAGTTCACTGGACAAGATCACGGCGGAATACCTTGAGCAACAGCTTGGGGGCAGCCCCGTTGAGGAGGTCGCTCCTGTGACGGCCCCCGAGCCCGTGGTTTTGGTGGCCCCGCCGCCCGAACCCGAGCCCGCCCCGGAACCCCCAGCCGCCGAGCCCGCGCCTGAAGCGCCGGTTGCAGATCAGCAGGCGGACGCCGTGGTCGAAGAGGTCCCTGCCCCACCCCCGGAGGAGACTGCCACACCCGCACCGGCTGCCGCATCAGAAGCACAAGCCGCCGTTGAACCATCCGTCACCGAGGAGGAACCACCCGTTCCACCCGCCGCACCGGCAGAACCCGAGGGGCCTAAAATCGGCGACAAAGTTGGATTCATCAAACTGGATCCACGTCCACGCCCTGAGGATCGTGGTCGCGGCCGGGACCGCGAAAAGGATCGTGACAAGGATCGCCGTGGAGACCGGGCTGCCACCAGGCCTGCGCCAAGCAAGCCGGCCGAACCTGCCCGCCCGGCCACACCCAAGATTTCACTGCCAGCGGGTGCCCAGGTCATCACCATGAAGGCCCCCATCGTGGTGCGCGACCTGGCGGAGAAGCTGAATCAGAAGCCGTTCAAGATCATCGCGGACCTCATGAGCGCCGGGGTGTTCGCCAACGTGAACCAGGCCATCGAGGAACCTGTGGCGGCGCGCATTTGCGCCAGCTACGGCTTCAAGTTCGAACTTGAAAAGCGGGAACGCGGCGGCGGCGTGGTTCATGCACCCGCCAAGAAGGTGGAACTGGACGCCGACGACAAG
>CAYQCZ010000032.1:2777-11550 GCA_964415955.1 uncultured Verrucomicrobiota bacterium
CAAGCCCGAGCAGCTCAAACCCAGGCCGCCCGTGGTCACCATCATGGGCCATGTGGACCACGGCAAGACAACGCTGCTCGACAGAATCCGCCAGTCGAATGTCGTTTCAGGCGAGGCGGGCGGCATCACCCAGCACATCGGTGCCTACACGATTTCCTTCCCCCACCCCGGACGCGCGAAGGAATTGCAGCAGATCACCTTCCTTGACACACCGGGTCACGAGGCCTTCAGCGCCATGCGCGCCCGGGGCGCCAATGTCACGGACATTGTTGTGCTCGTCGTGGCGGCCAACGACGGCGTGATGCCCCAGACCATTGAGGCGCTCAATCATGCCAGGGCGGCTTCAGCCGAGATCATGGTCGCGGTCAACAAATGCGACCACCCCAACGCCAACCCCACACGCGTGCGCCAGCAGCTCCAGGAACAGGAGCTCGTCTGCGAGGAATGGGGCGGCACCACGTTGTTTGTGGATGTTTCCGGTCTTTCAGGAGCAGGAGTGGACAGGCTGCTGGAGGCCATCCTGCTGCAGGCGGAAGTCATGGAACTCAAGGCCAACCCCGATCGCAAGGCCGTCGGCAATGTCATCGAATCCGGCGTCGAACCCGGCGGCCCCACGGCCACCGTGCTCGTCCGCAAGGGCACCCTGCATGTGGGTGATGCCATCATCTGCGGCCCCCATTGGGGCAAGGTGCGCGCACTGATCAACGAGGAGGGCAAACGCCTCAAGGAGGCCCCGCCCTCCGTTGCGGTGAAAGTGCTTGGACTCAGCGGCGCACCCGAGGCGGGTGCCGAGTTCAACGTCCTGGAAAACGACAAGGTGGCCCGGCAGCTCGCCGAGGATCGCGCCCTCAAGCTGCGTTCCGAACAGATCAGCGAGGCCAGGCCGCGTGTGACGCTGGAGAATCTCTTCGCCAGCATTGAGGAGACCCAGTCCAAAGTGCTGAAGGTGGTCGTCAAGGCAGACACCCAGGGCTCCGCCGAGGCCATCGTCGAGGCATTGAAGAAGATTCAATCCGACAAGGTGTCACTCGAAGTGATCCACAACGCGGTTGGTGCCATCAGCGAATCCGACGTCCTGCTTGCATCCGCCTCCAAGGCCGTCGTGCTTGGATTCCACACCCGTGTGGACAGCAGTGCGGCGGAAACCGCCAAGCGCGAAGGGGTGCAGATCAAGCTCTACACCATCATCTACGAACTGGTGGACGAGGTGAAAGACGCCATGGCAGGCCTCCTGGACCCGATCCTCAAGGAAGTGGTCAACGGCATTGCCGAGGTGCGCCAGGTCTTCACCCTTTCCAAGGGCGGCAACGTGGCCGGATGCGCGGTCACCCTCGGGCGCATCGTGCGCGGCAAGGTCCGCGTGATGCGCCGCAAAAACCTCATCTTCGAAGGCACCACCCAGTCATTGCGGCGTTTTCAGGACGAGGTCAACGAGGTGCGCTCCGGCATGGAATGCGGCATCCGGATCGATGGATTCGACGCCTTCCAGCCCGGCGACACCATCGAATGCTACTCTGTCGAAAAAGTGGCCCAGAAACTCTGACATCACCCCGCAGCCATGTCCTCTTTGCGTCACCAACGCGTCAGGGAGCTTTTGAAGCGCACGGTGGGTGAGATTCTGAGGCGGGAGTTCTCGATCGACCAGGTGGGCATGCTGACCGTCAACGACGTGGGCGTCGCTGCCGACCTCCATTCGGCAAGCGTGTTCGTTGGAGTGCTGGGCAGCGCTGCGCAGAAAAAACACGCAAAAGAGGTGCTCCAGAGTGAACGCAGCCGCCTTCAATATCTTCTCGGACAATCAGTGACGCTCAAATACACCCCTCAAGTCCGCTTCATCGTGGATGACTCCATCGAAAAGGGAAACCGCGTCCTGGGCATCATCGAGGAACTCGAACAGTCGGAGGAAAAGGAATGACCCAGAAACGCAAGCTTGTCGGCCGGATCATCGAAGCAATCAGGAAGGCAAAAACCATCTGTGTCGTCGGACACATCCGTCCGGACGGCGATTGTGTGGGGTCCCAGCTTGCACTCACCCTGGCGCTCACGGCGATCGGCAAGGACGTCGTCTGCTGGAACGAGGACAAGGTTCCGCAGAAATACGCCTTTCTCGATCGCCGCCATCTGATCAGCAGGCCGCGCAGGGGACGCTCGTTCGACCTTGTCATCTCCACCGACGCCGCCAGCTACGAGCGTCTTGGCACTGTGGGTGACTGCGTCCGCAAGCGCGGCCAGCTCATCAACATTGATCATCATGAGAGCAACACGCGCTTCGGTGACATCAACTGGATTGAAGGCAGTGATCCCTCGTGCGGCGAGCTGGTCTTTCATCTCATCACTGAAGCCGGATGGAAAATAACCCCTGAGATCGCCGACTGCCTGTTCACCGCGATCTCAACGGACACCGGTTCGTTCCAGTATCCCAGCACGCTTCCGGAAACCTACAATGTGGCCGGCGAACTCGTCCGCAAGGGGGCTGATCTCGCCCGTGTCTGCAACGAGGTCTATCAATCCTACCCGCTCGGACGCGTGCGCCTGCTCCAGCACGTTTACAATCGTTTCCGCCTGACCAGTGAAAACCGCATCGCATGGTTCTGGCTCAAGCAGGCCGACTTCCGCCGCACCGGCGCGGACAGCAGCGACAGCGAGGGCTTGATCGACCACATCCGTGACATCCAGCCGGTGGTGGTGGCCTGCGTGTTTGAGGAGCTCGCCCCGGAAGTCACACGCGTCAGCCTGCGATCCAAAAGCACCCGGGTGAATGTCAGCGAGATCGCCAAGCAATTCGGCGGAGGCGGACACCCGGCCGCCGCCGGGGCACGCATCGCCGGCAGGCCGATGACCGTGCAACGGCGCATGATTGCCGCCATCAAAAAGGCCCTGGCCGCAGACTCCTGACCCGTGCAGACCTTTACCGAATTCGACGGCGCCCTGCTGGTGGACAAGCCCGCAGGCATGACCTCCCATGATGTGGTGGATGCCATACGGCGCAGGTTTGGCATCAAAAAGGTCGGCCACTGCGGCACATTGGATCCCAATGCCACCGGGCTGCTGATCATCGTGCTGGGCAAGGCCACCAAACTGTCCGAACGCCTCATGGCCGATGACAAGGTTTACGCCGGCACCATCAAGCTGGGTGAATCCACGGACAGTTACGATTCCGACGGGGAGCTGACCGCCTCGCTGCCCGTGCCTCCGCTGACACTGGAGCAGCTCAATGAGGCGGCCGACACGTTCACGGGGGACTTGATGCAAAAGCCCCCCATGGTGTCCGCGGTCAAGAAGGGCGGCGTGCCGCTCTACAAGCTCGCACGCAAGGGCCTGGAGGTGGAACGCGAGGCACGGCTGGTTCACATTTACAATTTCCGCTTCACCGAATACGCGGAACCCGCGGGCCACTTCCGTCTCGCCTGCACAAAGGGCACCTACGTGCGCAGCATCGCCCATGAACTCGGCCAGAAACTGGGGTGCGGTGCTCATCTGGCGACACTGCGACGTGAGGTGTCCGGCCGCTTTGAAGTCGCGGACGCGCTGCCCCTCGATCAACTCCTCGCCATGACTCCCGGCCAGCTCTCCGGCCGGGTCATCCCCTTTCTCAAGCTGGCATCCCAGTCCTGAGCGCCCCACGCATGCGAGTCATCCAGCATTTCGATGAACTGGAAACACGCCGCGCCTGTGTCGCCATCGGGTTCTTCGACGGCGTCCACCTGGGACACCAGCAGATCATCCGCCAGACCGTCGCCGACGCGCGCAAACACGAGGCCACGGCGGTCGTCGTCAGCTTCGACCGGCATCCCGCTTCCGTTGTTGCACCGGAGCGATGTCCCGCCCTGATCTACAATCTGGCGCAGCGCCAAAACGCCATCGCCGCGCTGGGAACAGACCAGTTGCTGCTGCTTTCGTTCGACAAGGCCTTGCGTGAAGTGACCGGCGAGGATTTTGTTCGCAGGCTTTCGCAAGGGGCTGGACGCCTTCTCAGCGTGTGTGTGGGATCCAACTTCACCTTTGGCCACAAGAAGACCGGCGACGTGAACCTCCTTCATCGCCTGGGCAAGGAACTTCAGTTTGTCGTGCATCCACTCTCAGCAGTCGCTTTGGACGGTGAAACCGTCAGCAGCACGCGCATCCGCGAGGCCATACGAACGGGTCAACTGGACGCCGCAGGACAAATGCTGGGCCGGACCTATTCACTGGCCGGCGCAGTGATTCCCGGTGCCCGCCTCGGCCGTCAGCTCGGATTTCCCACCGCCAACCTCGACATCTCAGGTCGCGTGCTGCCGCCCCATGGGGTCTATGCAGCCCACGCCCAGGTGGATGGCCGCTGGTTCAGGGCGGCGGTCAACATCGGCTGCCGGCCGACGGTCGATGGCAGTGCATCGCGCGTGTCAGTGGAGGCGCATCTCATTGATTTCGATGGCGACCTTTATGGCCGCGAAATTGAACTCCATTTCGCCGGGCGCATCCGCGACGAGCAGCGTTTCCCATCCCTGGAGGCCCTCAAGACGCAGATCGCCATGGACATTGACACAGCCAGGCAGATCTTCTCCTGAGCCCGGCTCGGGGCTCACATTTTCCCCGACGAAATATCGAACGCCCGGACTGGTGAAACTGTCTGTAGCCCAGTAGCATTTGCAAAAAATGAGCACCGGAATCAGCGCCATCAACGCAGAGGTGCAGCAGGCCAGCGCATTCGTGCAGCCGCTGCTCACTGAAATCAACAAGGTCGTCATCGGCCAGAAATATCTGGTCGAGCGGCTGGTCATCGGCCTTCTCGCCAACGGTCACGTCCTGCTGGAGGGCGTCCCCGGACTGGCCAAGACGCTCTCTGTCAAGACGCTCGCCTCCACCATCAACGCGCGCTTCGCCCGGCTGCAATTCACGCCCGACATGCTCCCGGCGGATGTGATCGGCACGCAGGTTTACAACCCCCAATCGGGGCAGTTCACGACGCGCAAGGGACCGATCTTTGCCAATCTCGTGCTGGCGGATGAAATCAACCGGGCGCCTGCCAAGGTGCAAAGCGCCCTGCTCGAAGCCATGCAGGAAAAGCAGGTCACCATCGGCGAAAACACCTTCAAGCTGGAGGAACCGTTCCTTGTGCTGGCGACGCAGAATCCCATCGAGCAGGAGGGCACCTATCCCCTGCCCGAAGCGCAGGTGGACCGCTTCATGTTGAAGCTGAAGATCGGCTATCCCACCCGCGAAGAGGAACGCCAGATCCTTGATCTCATGGCGCGAACCAGCGGCTTGCCCAGTGCGCATGCAGCCGTCGAGCCGAAGCAGATTCTTGCCGCGCGCGAAGTCATCAATGACATCTACATCGACGACAAGGTGAAGGATTACATCGTGGATCTCGTCTGCGCGACGCGCGAACCGGACAAATACAAGATTGCGGTGAAGGAATTCATCCAGCTCGGCGCTTCTCCTCGCGCAACCATTTCACTGACGCTCGCGGCCAAGGCTTATGCGTTCCTCAAGGGACGTGGCTACGTCACCCCGCAGGATGTGAAGAGCATTGGCATGGACGTGCTCCGCCACCGTGTCGCCATCACCTACGAGGCCGAGGCCGAGGAGAAAACCAGCGAAACCGTCGTGCAGAAGATTTTTGATGAATTGCCCGTGCCGTGAAAAACGATAAACTTTGAATCATGAGCAAGACTTTGACACTGGAATACCCCGAGAGCCTGCCCGCCACGCTCCACATGTCACCAGCAGAGTTTGAGCGGGAAGCCAAGCTGTCAATGGTGGTGAAACTCTACGAGACGGGAAGGCTGTCCTCCGGCCAGGCTGCGGCGCTGGTGAACCTGGCACGGGTGCATTTCCTCTACGAACTCTCCCGCTTCGGAGTTTCGCCACAACAACTGGACGCCGGGGAACTGGCGTCGGATCTGGCCAATGCCGAACAATCCTTCGTTGTTCATTGACACCAGTCGCTGCGCTCGAAGACTTCAACGTCCTCGGCGAGACGGTCCATTTGATCGTGCCAGCCGAAGTCATGATCGAAATGGAATCTGGTGTGCATCGCGATGCCACCGCGCTGCAAGTCCGGGCGGCAACATGGTGTCAATTGAGCAAGCCACTGGACGTGCTCCCGCCCGCTCTGGCCGCCGCACTGGGAACCGGAGAGGCCGCTGTCATCCAAACCGCACAGAATGAGAATCTTGCCACCGTGGCCATTGACGAACGGAAGGGCCGCCGTGTGGCTGCTTCCCACGGCCTGCGTGTCACCGGATCTCTTGGTCTGCTGCTCGTGCTGCGCAGACACCGCCTGATCACCTCCATACAAGGCGCCCTTGCTCGGTTGAAGGCCAAAGGCATCCACTTGAGCGACGATCTGGCGAATGAAGCCTTGTCCCTCGCAGGAGACACAGAATAGAAACCACATGCCCAAGACCCTCACCATCCACGATGAGACGAGTTCCGTGGAAACGACCAGCGAGACTGTCGTGCAGAAGTTTTTTGATGAGTTGCCGGTGCCGTGAACCATGGAAAAAACGATCAAACTGTTGAACGATATGGAAGCCAGCGCTGTGGTCCAACGCTATGCCATCGGCGGGGCCATGGGTGCAGTCTTCTATTCGGAGGCAGTTCTGACAGAGGACTTGGACGTCTTCGTCCTGGTCGCCGCGGATGGCGGGACACTGCTGTCGCTAAGTCCCATTTACGAATTTCTGAAACAACGCGGGGCAAAAGAGCGCCACGAACACCTTCTGATTGAGGGCGTGCTGGTGCAGATATTGCCAGCATATGACGTCTTGACTGAAGAGGCTGTTCGCAAGGCCGTTGCGCATCCTTATGCAAATGAATCTGTAAAAGTCATGCGCGTTGAACATCTGCTCGCCATCGCGCTTAAGACAGGACGACCAAAGGATCATGCCCGCATTGCCATCCTCCTTGAGGAGGCAGACATTGATCATGTCCTTTTGGAAGACATCCTGCACCGGCACGAACTGACAACATCATGGACCCGATACAAGCAAACGCACGAATGACAGACACCGCGAAAGACATCGCCGGTGAAATCATCCGTCGCAAACAACGGGCGAGGCAGGAACTCGCTTCCCTGCCCATTGAAGAAAAGGTCCGGCGCGTCATTGCACTTCAGGTTCGCGCCAATGAAGTCCGTCGCAGCGCCGGGAGAAAAGAAATGTTCGTATGGAAAACCTGACAAAACCGGAAAACCTGCAAATCAAAGACTTCGCCCACGGAGCCGAGGCCGAGGAAAAGACCAGCGAAACCGTAGTGCAGAAGATTTTTGATGAATTGCCGGTGCCGTGAAAGAATCGTGTCATGTCCAGCAACGTTCTTTCTCTATCAGAAAAACAAGCGCTTGTGGTTGCTTTCTACCCCAAAAACTGGGGTGAAGTTGATCGCTTCACGCATTTCCATTCAACGACTTACAATTTCGACGAACGCTTAACCGGAATCCTCCGAGGCATAGCGGGCCATTTTCACAAAGCTATAATATTGGAAGAACTCGCCCATTCGATCGCTCCAGATTTGAAAGAAGATACTGAGGAACTGAGTTCAAAGGGCTACTCTGGAAACAAGAACGGTGCTCGCCTAGCCGCTGTAATCGAAACTATCTTTTGTGAATTATACTCAAGTGTAGATTGCGCGCGGCAAATTGTCGGGAAAGTTTACCATGGATACCAGGGCGTTCCAGACTCGACCCGAAGGTTTTTCCAAAATGCCGCTGCCGATAAACTCGACAAAAAGATACCAGAAGAAATTCGCAACGCATTTGCAAAAGCTGATTGGTATCACTTACTGCGAAGACTTCGGGATGCTGTGACTCATTCAGATGTGGGCTCGTGTTGCTTGGATGAAGGTTCCGAGAAAACACGCTACATTAATACAGCAATAAGAGATGTTGCAGACAAATGCTTGGTTGTGGAGGACGTCCTCGCACGTATCGAGACTTTCAAAAAGGAAGTCAACTCGTTCGAAGGACGAGTTTTTAGGGCGTTGAATCAAACGATTAAAAACGACGAAGTATTTCAAATCTGCGGTTTCTTTAACGGACGGGTTTATTCCAGATTTGTTCGCCCTATGGATGCACTGAATTTCAACTCAGGAAGATGTCATGCGTTAAGTTGGTTTGAAAAGGACGGCAATCCCCGTTGCCCCTTCGCCGATAATTGCGAAGCCTTCAAGAGAGCAAAAGCCATTCAACCAGCATGATCCCCCGCGAGATTCTCAAAAAAATCAGGCAGGTGGAGATTCGCACGAATCGCATCGTGACGGAGTCGCTTGCGGGGCAATACCACAGCGTCTTCAAGGGCCAGGGAATGAACTTCGACGAGGTGCGGGAGTATCAGCCCGGCGATGACGTGCGCTCCATCGACTGGAACGTCACGGCCCGCATGAACCATCCCTTCATCAAGAAATTCGTCGAGGAACGCGAACTCACGGTGATGCTGATGGTCGATGTCAGCGGCTCGGGCCTGTTCGGGTCTGCGGATCAGTCGAAGCGCGAACTCGCCGCCGAAGTCGCCAGTGTCCTGGCCTTTTCCGCCATCCGTAACAATGACAAGGTGGGCCTGATCCTTTTCACCGACCAGATCGAGGCTTACATCCCGCCACGCAAGGGACGCAAACACGTCCTGCGCGTCATCCGCGAAATCCTTTTCTTCGAGCCCAAAAGCCACGGGACGAACCTTCACACCGCACTGGAGTTCCTCAGCCACATTCTCGCCCGCCGCTCCATCGTGGTGCTCATTTCGGATTTCATTGTGCAGACACCGGCTGAGCCGGCATCGCAACGCAACAACTC
>CAYQCZ010000032.1:11560-16037 GCA_964415955.1 uncultured Verrucomicrobiota bacterium
TCGGTGCTTCATTCCTCGTTCACATCCCTGCGTCAGGCCAACCGCAAACACGACCTCGTGGCCGTGCATGTGGTGGATCCTTGTGAAATGGCCCTGCCGGGCATCGGATGGCTGACCTTGCAGGATGCGGAAACCGGCGAGGTGCTGGAGGTGAATGTGCGCAACGCCCGGCACCGCGACGTCTTTGCCCAACACCAGCAGGCGCGTCAGTCCGAACTGGCACGAAGCTTCCGCGCCGCCGGCATTGATTCCCTGCAATTGCGCACAGACCAGCCCTACGCCGCGGCGCTGGGAAGGTTCTTTGAAGCACGTGAAAAGAGGAGGCGTCACGGTTGACATGGCCAGCAACTCGTCAGCACTGGTCCTGCCCACGCCGTCGACAAATTCGTCCACGACGAATGATCTGGCGTCGATGGACATCCGCGACATCAAGCCCATCGCCGACATTCCCGATCCGTGGTTCTGGGTGTGGGTCGTGCTGGGCATCGTGGCAGGCGCGGTTCTGGGGTGGCTTCTGTGGCGCTGGTGGAAGGCCCGTCAGGCGGAGGCACAAAAGCCCGTCATGCTGCCACCGCATGTCCGCGCCCGGCAACGCCTGCTCCGGGCGATGGATTTGATTTCACAGCCCAAGCCATTCTGCATCGAGGTGTCGGACACCGTCCGGCTCTATCTGGAGGAGCAGTTCTCGCTGCGCGCCCCGGAGCGCACCACCGAGGAGTTTCTGCATGAACTGAAGGAAAGCTGGCTGCTCAGCAATGCACAGAAACAATCGCTGGGCGCCTTTCTGGAGCAGTGCGATCTGGTGAAATTCGCGGGTCTGGAGCCCATGCAGTCGGAGTTGGAGGCCCTGCATGCCAGCGCCAGCCGCCTGATTGAGGAAACACAGCCACACGCGATTGGCGCGGGCCTTGGCCCTGTTGCTGAAACCGCTGAAACAAGCACGACCCCGTCATGACCTTTGCGCAGCCCTATTTTCTGTTGTTGCTGCTGGCGCTCCCGCTGCTGGCATGGCTGCGTGGCAGGCGCGGTGAACGTGCGGCGTTCCTGTATTCGTCCGTTCAACTGGTGAAAAACATCGGCGGCGCGGCGCGCTCGCGAAGAGGAAGCTTCCTTGCCGCACTCCGCTGGCTCGCGCTGGCACTGCTGATTGTGGCGCTGGCGCGACCGCAACTGGGCGAAGGCCGGGCCTCCATCAAGGCCAGCGGCGTGGACATCGTGGTGGCGGTCGATCTCTCCACCAGCATGCTCGCAGAGGACTTTCAGTTGAACGGGGAGCGCGTGAACCGTCTGATCATCGCCAAGGATGTGTTGCAGAAATTCGTCCGCAAACGCCCAAATGACCGCATCGGACTCGTCGCCTTCGCTGGCCGCGCCTACATCGCGGGGCCTTTGACGCTGGATCACGACTTCCTTCTCACCAACCTGGACCGGTTGAACATCGGCACGCTGGAGGATGGAACAGCGATTGGTTCCGCGCTGGCCGCGGCGCTGAACCGTTTGCGGGACATCAAATCCAAAAGCAAGATTGTGATCCTGATGACTGATGGACAAAACAATGCAGGCAAGGTGCCGCCCCTGACCGCAGCCGAGGCCGCCGAGACGCTGGGTGTCAAGGTGCATACCATCGGCATCGGAACGCGCGGTCTGGCGAAGGTGCCTTATGTGGATGCATTCGGACGCAAACGCTACAGGGACATGGAAGTGGACATCGATGAGGACACCCTTCAAAAGATCGCAGACCGCACCGGTGGAAAATACTACCGTGCGGATGACACGGACAAATTCAGGCAGATTTACGATGAGATTGATCAACTGGAGAAGACCGAGGTCGAAGTGAAGAAATACCAGCGTTACCGCGAGTTGTTCGCCTGGTTTGCCGGCCCGGCGCTGGCGCTGGTGTTGATGGAAGTGGTGCTGGCGAACACACTGTTTAGACGTCTGCCATGAACGTTGCCCATCCTCAAATGCTCTGGTGCGCCCTGCTGATGCTGGCCGGCCTGGGCGTATTTCTTGCCTGGGCCTGGCGCACAAGGCAGAGGCTGCTGCGTCAATTCGTCCAGAAACGCCACCTGGAGACACTGCTGGCAAACGTCTCACGACAGCGGCAGAAGGCCAGGCTCATCGTGCTTTTCCTGGGCATTGCCTGCATCGCGCTTTCGCTGGCAAGGCCGCAGTGGGGAGTCGCCTGGGAGGAAACCAGACAACGTGGACTCGACATCGTGGTCGCGATCGACACCTCGCGCAGCATGCTGGCGAACGACATCGCACCGAACCGTCTTGCCCGTGCGAAACTGGCGGCACTGGACCTGATGCGTCTGGCGGAATCCGACCGTCTTGGTCTGGTTGCATTTGCCGGGACCGCCTTCCTGCAATGTCCATTGACGCTGGATGAAGAGGCATTCCGGCAGAGCGTGGATGCGCTCGACACGGCGATCATTCCGCAGGGTGGCAGCGCACTGGCGGAGGCGATCAACACCGCCATGCAGGCTTTTGCCAGCGAGGAGGACAACCATAAGGTGCTGGTGTTGTTCACCGATGGTGAGGACCACGAGCAGGGCGCGGTGGAAGCCGCCCAGGAAGCCGCCGGCAAGGGCATGCGCATCTTCACTGTTGGCGTGGGCACTCCGGACGGCGAACTGCTGCGGATCACGGATGAAAGCGGGCGGAGCACCTTCCTTAAAGACGACGACGGCAACGCGGTGAAATCCCGTCTGAACGAAACGCTGCTGCGGCAGATTGCCAGTGCCACGGAGGGCGGGTTCTACCTGCCGCTGCGCGGAGCCAATGTGGTGGAAACCCTGTATGAAAAGGGCCTCGCACCACTGCCAAAAGCAGAAATCTCCTCCAAATTCATTCAACGCTATCAGGACCGCTTTCAATGGCCGCTGGTGCTGGGCATTCTGTTGCTGGCCGTGGAAATGTTCATCTCCGAGCGCAAACGCGTTCCATCCGGTGCAAACGCATTTGCGATGCCTGGCGCAAATGCGACTCCGGCGATCATCCTCGTTCTGCTGGTCGGGGTCACCCTTGCTTCTGGCGCATCACCGGGTGAGGCGCGGCGCGCCTTTCAGGAGGGGCGATACAAGGAGGCGCAGGATGCCTACCAGCAACTGGCGGAGGAGAAGCCCGGCGATCCGCGCCTGAGCTACAACGCCGGAGCCTCTGCGTATCGCGCGGGTGCATACGATGCCGCGGCCGAGCAGTTCACAGCCGCCCTGCGCGCGCAGGATGTGAATCTCCAGCAGCAGGCCTACTACAATCTGGGCAACACTCTTTTCCGCGCGGGGGAACAGCAGCCGGAGTTGCAGGAGAAAATCGGCGCATGGGAACAGGCGGTGAAGCAGTTTGAGTCGGCACTCAAATTGAAGCCCGAGGATGCGGATGCGCAATTCAATCACGACGTGGTTCGCAAGAAGCTGGAGGAGCTGAAACAACAGCAGCAGCAACAAAACCAGCAGAATCAGGATCAGCAAAAGCAGGACAATCAAAAGGACAATCAGGATCAAAGGAAGGACGACCAATCCAAACAAGATCAACAGAACAAGGAGAATCAGCAGCCGAAGCAGGACCCAAACGACACGTCACAAAAGAAGGACAGCGACAAGAATGATTCGCAGAAGGACGAGACGAAGCAAAACCAGCAGACCAATCAGAAACAAGACAAGGAAGACGACAAGAGCGAACAACAGTCCAATGCGAAGCAATCCGGAGGCAGGAACGACGACAAAGACAAACAGGGCCAAAAGCAGGATCAACAGTCAAAAGCCAGAGGCAACAAATCCGAAGAGGCGCAGACTTCACAAGCAGGTGGTGCCATCGGACAGATGAGCCTTCAGCAGGCAATGCAACTTCTCGATGCGCAGAAAGGAGACGTGAAGGCGCTCATCTTCCGTCCACCTGAAACCAACACGTCGCCCTCCCGCATTTACAAGAACTGGTGATGTTCACTTTCCTTGTGCAATCCGCGTGTTCGTTGAGGCGCATGTTCGTGCTGTGCTGGCTGGCGTGGTGTCTTCTCTGCGCGATCGAGTCCACGCTGGCAGCGGGCTTCACGGCCAGCTTCCAGCAGAACCCGATCTACGCCGGACAGACGGCAACCCTCGATCTCCGTTTCGATTCAGGCGAACCATCCCAGCCACCGGAGGTCCGCCCCGTGCCCGGTGTCACCGTTGGCACGATGGGGAGCTCCCAGCAGGTGACGATCGTGAACGGAGTGGTGCGACGCACCATCACTTATTCCTTCGTAGTCAGTGCCCCCAAACCGGGCGAATACCGGTTCGCCCCTGTCACGGCTGACATTGGAGGACAGCGTGTGAGTGCCGAGGTGCCTGTGCTGAAGGTGCTCCCAGCCAGTGCCGACCCGCGCGAGGCGCAGTTGCGGCAGTTTGCGTTCCTTCGACTGGCAGAACCCAAGAAGGAAATCTACATCGGGGAAATTTTCCCGGTGCAGATGGAGCTGTTCGAGCAGAACGCACTC
>CAYQCZ010000033.1:0-3104 GCA_964415955.1 uncultured Verrucomicrobiota bacterium
CACTGTCAGCCAAACACAACCTGGATGCCGTGGAGGGCAAGCTCTTTGGCATCGGCGCAGAAAGCTGCACCGTGGGTTCCCACGAGTTTTACCTCGGTTATGCGATCACACGACGGAAGCTGCTCTGTCTGGATGCGGGGCATTTCCATCCGACCGAGAGCATCGCCGACAAGATCTCCAGCGTGCTGTGCCATCTCCCTGAGATTCTGCTGCACGTCAGCCGCGGCGTCCGCTGGGACAGCGACCATGTCGTCACACTCAGTGATGATTTGATGTCCATCACACGAGAGATCATCGCCTGCGACCACCGCCGCGTGCATATCGGGCTGGACTACTTCGACGCCAGCATCAACCGCATTGCCGCCTGGGTGATAGGCGCCCGCAACCTGCTCAAGGGCCTGCTCGCAGCATTGCTGGAGCCGCCATCGATTCGCGAGGCCGAGCTGAATGGGGACAACACGACTCGTCTGGCACTGCAGGAGGAGGCGCGAACACTGCCCCTGGGCGCAGTCTGGGACCATTACTGCGAAAGCAAAGGGGTGCCTCCGGGTGAACTCTGGCTCCGGGAAGTGCAACACCATGAACGGACGGTGTTGACGGGGCGCTGAGCGCGGGGTGGCGGCATGGGCAAAAAGAAAAACGCCAGTCCGCAGGGACTGGCGTTTCACAAAGGGATTTGAGACCGCTTACTTGAGTTTCAGCGCGATCTGCTTGTCCACCTCGGATGCGAGATCGATGTCACGTCCACCCACCTTGGTGCGGACCTGGGTGGTGACGCGGGACACGCCGCCCTCCTCGGCATCCACGCGGACGCGAACAGTGCGGTTGTCCACCTGGGCTTCGAGGGTGTTGTTGATGCGATCCTCGCGAACCAGGGTTCCGATGTTCTTGAGCACGTCCTGTGCGGCATCGAAGATGGGCTGCACGGGGCGCTCGTAGCGGCTGACGATCTTGTCCTTGATCAAGGGCACGCCATATTTGACCTGTCCATCGACGGTTTTGACGCAACCCACGGCGGTGAGGGCGAGCAGCGCAGCGGTGAACAATCCGGTGAAATTCGTTTTCATTTGTTCGTAAATCCAATCTAAACCCCCCATGTCTTCAATCTTCGGGGTTTAATTCAGCGACCTCCGCAAAGCCGGAGGCTTGACGAAGTGTGAACCTTCCAAAGCGGGTTGGCACCTCATCGCGAGAGGCACAAAGCGCCGCCATCTCCGGTTGCTCCTTCCTTCCCGAAGTGCTTGGACGTGGCGACACACACCAGCCCTTTTGCCGGCCGTCGATGCCCGGTGCCCGCGCGCGCAAAAGGCTGGCCCTCCATGTGAATCGCGCACTCGCCCTGGGCGCGAACCATCCCATTCGATGCCGCATGCTTCACCCACACTGACGGCAGCACAGGCACATGATTGTGCATCAGATGCCGCCCTTCCACCTGGCACTCCTTGCGCCCGGACAGCCCGCGGATGACCGCTGCAACTGCGCATACAGCACCTTGCGCCGTCCTTCCGGCAGATGGCCCCCCCACGGCTATTTGCATTCCCATGTCGTGAGCTTCAGCGCTTTCATGCGGCAGCATCGTCTTTATTTACTTTCGCAAACTCCGGACGGGCCATGCGCCTTTTCCCTGGGGCCAAATAGCCTTGACCCCGAGGAACTTGGGCAGATACCTTGCCAGCATATGGATGGATGCCGTTCCATCGACGGTTATTGCCACTGGCACAGGTTTGACACGTGCGAGGACAGGCCGCGGTTGAACGCGCCTTTCACAGACATCAATTCGCCCTAGCCATGCCTGCCTTCACCTACGTCGCCCGCGACCCGATCACCAACAAGGAACGCCCGGGGTCCATCGATGCCGCCAGCGAGGACGCCGCCATCGCCGCGTTGCTCCAGAAAAACCTCCTCGTCGTCAGCATCAAGGAGAAGGCCAAGCAGGGCGCGCGCGCCGGCGGCACGGTCAGCCTGCCCGACCTCGTGATGTTCACCCGGCAGCTCGCCACCATGATCGACGCCGGCCTGGCCGTGGTGCAATCCCTCCAGGCCCTCGCCGAGCAGACCACCAACAAGGCCATGAAGGACGTCATCAAGGACGTCTGCGCACGGGTGGAGACCGGCGACAACTTCTCCGACGCCCTGCGCAAGCATCCCAAGGTGTTCGACAAGCTCTACACGTCGATGATCGACGCCGGTGAAAAGGGCGGTCTGCTGGCCGAGATTCTCTCCCGTGTGGCGACGTTCCTGGAAAACCGCCAGCGCATGAACAAGAAGATCAAGAGCGCCATGATGTATCCCACCATGGTCACCCTGGTGGCTGCGGCGATCACGGTCTTCCTGCTGGTCAAGGTTGTCCCGGTCTTCGGTGAAATCTTCAGCGGCTTTGGCGCGCAGCTGCCCGCCCCCACCCAGTTTGTCATCAACTTGAGCAACTTCATGAAGGCCTACTGGTATGTGATCGCCGGCGCGGCCGTCGGCGTTTACTACGGCTGGACCGCCTACCTGAAGACCCCGCAGGGCCGGGCCTTCTGGGACGACCGCCGCATCAAGCTGCCGGTCTTCGGCCACATCGCCCACAAGATCGTGCTGGCCCGTTTCACCCGCACGCTGGCCTCGCTCATCCGCTCGGGCGTGCCCATCCTCGAGGTGCTGAACATCGTGGCCAACACCGCCGGGCATGTCGGCATGGAAAAGGCCATCCGCCAGGCCTCGGTGGACATCGAACGCGGCGATGGCATCTCCAGCGCGCTGGGCAAACACCCCATCTTCCCCACCATGATCATCCGCATGCTCACCGCCGGTGAACAAACGGGCAAGATCGACCAGATGCTGGAGCGCGTGTCCGACTTCCTCGACGAGGAGATCGAAACGATTCTGGCCGGCCTCACCTCGTTGATCGAGCCGTTGCTGATCGTCGTGCTGGGCGTCGTCATCGGCGGCCTGGTGATCGCCATGTTCATGCCCATCTTCAAGATGAGCGAAATCCTCGAGGGCAAGAAGTAGGCCGCCCCCCCCGTTCTCCCAAACCGGCAGTGCGCGCAGGCGTCCTGCCGGTTTTTCTTTTCCATGTTTGCGGGCGGACGCGCATCCGGTAGCGTGGGCGTGTGAGG
>CAYQCZ010000033.1:3149-15688 GCA_964415955.1 uncultured Verrucomicrobiota bacterium
CGAAGCCATCGAACGCCATGCCCGACGCACCCGCGACTGGCTGGAGCGCAACTGGCGTCGCGTGCTGCAGTGGCGCGAGCGCGTGCGGATCAGCGAGGAGACGTTCCATCTGATCCTCGCAGCGGGCGTGGGTGTGATCGGCGGGTTGACAAACCTCTTCTTCTACCTCTGCGTCGAAGCCGTGCAAAACTTCGCCATCGGCGAGGCGGGCGACCCGGTGGGCATCGCGGCCCACCTTGATCCATGGCAGCGCGTGCTGTATCCGGCGGCAGGCGGACTCGCGGCAGGCCTCGTGCTGCACTGGGGGCTCCAACTGGCCGGCAAACACGGCACCACCAGCTTTCTCGAAGTCGTGGTGGTGGGCGACGGCAAGCTGCCCTTCCGCAAACCGGCGGTCAGCGCCGCGAGTTCCATGATCAGCATCGGCACCGGAGCGTCCATCGGACGTGAGGGTGCCATCACGCAGATGACCGCCGTGCTGGCATCCAAGTGGGGGCAACTGGCCCGATGGCATCCCTACCGGCTGCGCCTGCTGGTGGCGTGCGGGGCGGCCGCAGGCATGGCGGCGGCCTACAACGCGCCGATCTCAGGGGCGATTTTCGCCGCGATGATCGTGCTGGGCAATTTTTCCATGAGCCTGTTCGCGCCGCTGGTCTGTGCCTCGGTGGTGGCCAGCATCGTTTCACGGACATTCTTTGGCATCGAACCGTTCTATCAGGTGCCTGAATTCAATTTCACCGAACTGAGGCAGCTTCCATGGTTCCTGCTGCTTGGCGTGCTGGCAGGCGGCGTGGGGGCGCTCTTCCTCCACATGCTCAAGCGCAGCGAGGCGGTGTTCAAGCGCGTGCCACTTCCCTCCTACGCGAAGCTGGCGCTGGGCGGGCTGTGCGTGGGGTTGATCGCTTACGATTATCCCGAGGTCTGGGGAAACGGCTACGGTGCCACGAGCAAGATTCTGAGCGAGGAACTGGCGCTGATGTTCATTGTGGGACTGTTCGCGGCCAAGCTCTGGGCCACCGTCGCCGCCGTGGGTTCAGGCACTGTGGGCGGCGTGTTCACCCCCACGCTGTTCCTGGGGGCGGGTCTCGGCTGCACCTTCGGCGTCCTGCTCCACAAAGCCGGATGCGCGGCGAGCCTGCCGACGGGTGTGTTTGGTCTGGTGGGCATGGGCGCGGTCCTGTCCGCAACGCTTCACTCGCCCTTGCTGGCCGTGATCATGGTGTTCGAGATTTCACTCAACGCCACGCTGATCCCTCCGTTGATGCTGGCGGGCGTCATCGGGGCACTGGTCGGCAAACGCCTGCATCCGGACTCGGTTTACACGGCGCCGCTGCGCGCGCGCGGCCTGGCCACCACCGCAGAGTCCGACCAGGTGGGCGCGGCCGTCCAGCAGACGGTCGGCGACCTCATGCGCGCACCCGTGCCGCCCATCCGCGAAAACACCACGCTCAAGGACATCGGCCGCCGCTTCATCAGCACGACCTACAATTTCCTTCCCGTGGTCGATGCCCAGGGCCGTTTGCTGGGCAATGTCGCCCTGCAGGATCTCAAGGAATACCTCAACGCGGGCGATGAAATGAACGCCATCATCGCCATGGATGTCATGCGGCCCGTGGCCGTGTGCCTGACGCCCGACCGCAGACTGCTCGAAGTGCTGCCCCAGGTGCTTGCCAGCGAACAACGCAACATCCCCGTGGTGAATTCACTCATCGAGCGCAGGCTGGTGGGCGCCCTGCCCCGCGCCGAGGCGCTGGACCTGATGTCCGAAGCCATTGCTTCGCGCAAACCCACGGGAAAATGACATCTGCCTTGTCGAGCCAGTAATTGAAGCTCGCACGTCGGCCGGCTTCAGCGCAAAACCTCCTCCGCATGAATTCACCGTTCCGCTTTGTCATCGTCGGCTCAGGCAACATCAGCCGAACCTACCTGAAAGCCATCGCCAACACCGAAGGCGTCGAGGTCGCCGCCATCGTTTCCCGAAGCGGGCGACGCACCGAGGGCGCGCCTGAATCGCTTCCGGTGTTTCCAGCATTGCGGGATGTCAGCGTGCCATTTGACGCCGTCATTTTGACCACGCCCAACGGGATGCACGGACAGGGCGCCGCCGAGGCGGCTTCCCTTGGCAAGCACGTGCTGACCGAGAAGGTGCTGGAAGTAACACGCGCATCCATGGACCGCATGATCCGCACCTGCCGCGAAGCCAGCGTCAAACTGGGCGTCACCTATCAGCGCCGCGTCAGCCCGGACAACGTCGCCATCAAGAAACTCATCGCCAGCCGGGCCTTTGGACGGCTGTTCGCGGCGGACATGCAGGTGAAGTTCTACCGGGACGAGGCGTATTTCCGCTCCGGGGCCTACCGTGGCACACGTGCCGTGGATGGCGGCGGGCCTTTCGTGCAACAAGCCTCGCACAATGCTGATTTGCTGTGCTGGTTCTTTGGCATGCCGGAGCAGGTGGTCAGCATGTGCGACCGTTTCCTGCACGATATCGAGGTGGAGGATCACGGCGTGGCGTTGATGCGTTACCCCGACGGCATGATCGGCACGTTCTGCGCCTCGACCGTGTGCAAGCCCGGATTCCCAACGCAGCTCGCCATTCATGCCGAGGCAGGATCGCTGGTCATGGAAAACGACCAGATCAAGCTCTGGACAATGGACGGCGTGCCCAACCCCGGCCGGACACAGTTCCAGGTGCACGACGGGGCCAGCAGCGCCGCCGTGGCGGACACCGCCGGCCATGAGGGCATCATCAAGGATTTCGTTGAAGCCGTGCGCGAAAACCGCGACCCCATGGTGTCTGGCGAGCAAGGCCGCATGGCGTCTGAACTCGTGCTGCGCATCTACGAGGCCAACCTGCTGGCAAAGTCCTGAAGCCGCCCCCTCTTTCACCAACAAACCCGAATCCCCGGCTTGCCGTCACAGGCCCCTTGCCCCTTCAATCGCCCCATGAAAACCGCCAAGCCCCTCCGCGTGGGAGTCATCGGACTGACCCATGATCACGTCTGGTATAACCTCAAGGAACTCCGCTCCGTGAGGGGCGCGCAACTCGCGGGCGCATGCGATGAAAGCCCCGAGCTGCGTGCGAAGTTTGAGAAGGAATTCCACCAGCCAACCACGGACGACCCGGAGGAACTCCTGGAATCGGCCAAATTGGACGCCGTGTTCATCTTTGGCGACAACCGCACCGGCGCGGACATGGCGGAGCTTGCCTGCACACACGGTGCCCATGTGATGATCGAGAAACCCATGGCTGCCGATCTGGATGGCGCGGACCGCGTCCTGGCCGCCGCCCGCAACCACAAGACACGCGTGATGGTGAGCTGGCCCTTTGCCTGGTGGCCCCAGTTGCAGGCCGCGCTGACGATGGCGCAGTCGGGAAAAATCGGCCGGGTGTGGCAGGTGAAATACCGTGCGGCCCACAACGGCCCGCGTGAGATGGGTTGCACGCCGCATTTCTACAACTGGCTCTACGACGCCGAACTCAACGGCGCGGGGGCATTCATTGATTACTGCTGCTACGGCGCGGCACTGGCCCGCACATTGCTTGGTGTGCCCAGCCGCGTGACCGGCATCTCGGGACGTTTCTGCAAGGAGGACATTCTCGTGGACGACAACGGCATCCTCGTCATGACCTATCCCAACGCGCTGGCGATGGCCGAGGCGTCGTGGACGCAGATCGGTGACATGTCCAGCTATGTCACATGGATCTACGGAACATCCGGCACGCTCATGGTGGAACCCGGTTCCAAAGGCCGCCTGCTGCTCGCCACGGAGAAGTCGCCTGAAGGCAAACCCGTGAAAGTGCCGCGTCCGGTTTCCCACATGCGCCATGCCAGCGCGCATTTCATTCACTGCCTGCAAACCGGCGAACCGTTCCACCTGTTGTGCAACGACCGCGTTGGCCGCGATGCACAGGAGATCCTCGAGGCAGGATTGCAGTCTGCCGAGCGGGGCACGGAGATATCGCTGCCACTCGGTGCGAGCTACCAGTGAGCAGAAATGGCGTCGGCTTTTTCCTGATTACTTTCCCCCGGCGCTTTGTTAATCCATCCCGCGTGCATCCGAAGGAACCCAGCCTGCTGCTGCTGATTCCGGCCTACAATGAAGAGGCACGGATCGAGCCTGTGTTGCGCGAATACGCCCAATACTTCGCACAGCATTACGCCGGCCCCTTCGAACTGGTGGTCGTCCTCAACGGCTGCCGCGACAACACCCTGGGCGTCGTGCAAAAGGTGGCTGCGGACCATCCATCCATCAGCGCGCAGGATTTCCCGCTGCCCATCGGCAAGGGAGGTGCGCTCATCGAAGGTCTGAAACTGCATCCCAAGGCCGACGTGATCGGCTATGTGGATGCAGACGGAGCGACACCGCCCAAGGCGTTGCATGATCTGGTGAAACGTCTCGCCGACGCGGACTGTGTCATTGGATCACGCTGGCTGCCAGGGTCCGTGCTCCATCAGGCTCAAACCACTGTGCGAAGGCTTTTCAGCCGGTGCTTTCATCTGATTGTGGAATGCCTTTTCTGGATGCACATCAAGGACACGCAATGCCCGTGCAAGGTGATGAAACGCGAGGCCGTGGAGCGCATCCATCCGGCCCTGACCGTGGCGGACCTGGCATTTGATGTGAACCTGCTCTATTCGCTAAAGCACGCGGGCTTCACCGTGCTGGAGGTGCCCATCGAATGGACCGACAAAATGGGTTCCAAAGTCACCGCCTCGCTGTGGCGCTCCTCTCTGGTGATGTTCCTGTCGGTCGTGCGGCTGCGCATCATCTACTCGCCGTTGCGGGGGCTCGTCACCACCTTCCGTCCGCTGATCGCCTGGGTGTATGCGAAGCTGAGGGCACCGGCACCGGTCGCCTCATCCACGCATGACAGCAGCGCAAAACCCGAAGCAGGCTCCCGCTCAAAACAGGCGGCCCCGGAGCAGCACCGTTGAACGCCCGCTCAATCCTTCTCCACAATCCATATGTTGCGGTAATACACGGGGTTGCCGTGGTGCTGGATGTAGATCGGGCCTTTGCCGGGAGTGATGTCCTTTTGCGGAGATGATGTGGTCGTCTTGATAAGTGCCACATTGTCCTGAACCACCACACCATTGAGCCGCACGGTCATCCGCGCAGGCGCGGTCACCCTGCCTTCATCATCAAACTTCGCCGCCGTGAAATCCACGTCATAGGTCTGCCAGGCCAATGGCGGCAGGCACATGTTCAGAAGCGGATCAGCGATGGTGTAAATGCCGCCTGTCTCGTTCATCCTCCCCTCCAGCCCGAAGGAATCCAGCACCTGCGTCTCAAAGCGTCCCTGATGATAGACACCACTGTTGCCGCGCGCCTGACCGCGCGCAAACGGCTTGTAGGGCGTGCGGAATTCCAGGTGCAGCCGGTAGCTCCCGAAGGTGCGTTTGGTGGTGATGTCGTTGTTGGCAAGCAGCCCGTTCTCGACGCGCCCCTTGTCCCACGCATCGGCCGAAGTGCCATCAAACAACACCACGGCTCCTTCTGGCGGCTTCGCGCCCAGGGTCGGACTTTGCCGCTCGATGCGTGGCAGTTCGGCAAGACTTCTGCCGTCCATGCGCAACGTGAGTTTCCCGGCCTTGATCTCCGCAACCATCGCACCATCCGGGCTTGCACAATGCACGCCGGCCTCTGCGCCTTCGCCGGTCCATGCGCCGGTCATTTTCACGCGCCGCCTGGATTTGTCCCACCCAGCACCGGGCAGGCCGCCTTCCAGCGCATAGGCATCGAATTTCCCGTCACCCAGCGCAACCACCTGCACGCCCCAGGCACCGCCCGCCCCGGACTGGCCGTATTCGCCCTGAACGCCAAAGTCACGATCCTCCGCCATCGCCCTGACGGGGTCTGTCCAGACGGCGTCTTTGCCCTTGGCAGGTTCGGCTGCATCCGTGGATGCAGCAGCCAGCAGTGTTAGAAGCAGAACACGAATGGAGTTCATCATGGGACCAGCATGACCCGCATCAATTGCGGAACGAAAGTGTTTTCATTCCGGCAATGGCATGTCGATGCAGCGTGCGCAGCAGCTCAGAACCTCCAGATCATGTCCACGGTGAAACGGTCGCGGAAGATGTCGTTGCCGGGCGCAAATCCGCGTTCGTAGGCAAAGCCCACATCCACGCGCTCACAAAGCCTGGAACGAAAACCCAGACCCCACGCCGCCTGGGTGCGTCCACTGGCACGCACACTGCCGAAGTTGATGAGATCAAAACCTTCGGAAGTGAAGTTCGGCACCAGGCCGGGTGCCACGCCCCTGGCCATCGGCGTCCCCGTACCATCGCTCACAGTCGTGAAGGCATTCATGGACACGAACGGGATGAACCACTGGCAGGCGTAGTAATCGACCATCGCCCCGTAACGGATGTTGGCCGTTTCATCATCCATGTCGAAGGGCACCCGGCCACCGACGTTTGCGGTGAGGTGCAGATCCTTCCAACCCTTCATCGCGGAGACGAACAGGTTCAATTCACCGGAGCCATTGCCCTGAAAGACGCGGCGGTTGCCGGTCGGCAACTCGATGGTGAAGCCTGGCGTCACCAGGATTTCCTGCTCGTCGTTGCGATAGAGGTTGTATTTCAAGCCTGCCGCCAGGTCCGCCCAGCCGTCCTGGGATTTCAAGGTGTCGGCGTTGAACTCGATGTAGCCGTCCTTCGTCGCGATGATCGCCAGACGATCGGTCACGGCGTATCGCAATTGCACGGCATACAGACGCGCATAGGCGTCCACACCCAGAAATCCCTTGTCCAGCCGGTGATGGGCAAAAATGGGCCGGACCTCGCTTTGCACAAGCGGCGTCTCGAAAAAGATGGGGTTCGCCACGGGTGCAATGGCATGGGATGTCCAGTCGTCCGCCTTTTCAGCGGCCAGCAGGAAGAAGGATTGGACTACAGCAAGTCCCGCTGCAAGGACGGCACTACGTGTGATTGGGAAAATGGAGCGGATGGATGTTGTTTTCATACCTGTTCAGACCAGACAGCAGTTGGAAAATGACCGCCCCATGGGAATTGGCGGGCAGGCAACAGATATTGTTCATCACGCCGCCTGATGCCGCATCGGGAAACGGTGCTTGCAGCCCCCCTTGGGAGCGGTTAAACGAGGCCCCTGATTTACTGAACAAAACGACACTTATGGCATACACCACCTGCACAGTTCCCCAAGGCGGCAAGATCAGCATCAACGCCGGCAAACTCGTCGTCCCCGACCAGCCCATCATCCCGTTCATCCGTGGCGACGGCACCGGGCCGGACATCTGGGCCGCCAGCGAGCGCGTCTTCGACGCAGCCGTGCAGAAGGCCTACGACGGCAAGCGCAAGATTTCATGGATGGAGGTGTTTGCCGGCGAGGTCGCATTCACCAAGTTCAACAACTGGCTGCCCGATGACACCGTGGATGCCTTCAAGGAGTTTTTGGTCGGCATCAAGGGGCCGCTCACCACGCCTGTCGGCGGTGGCATCCGTTCTCTGAACGTCGCCCTGCGACAGATGCTGGACCTCTATGTCTGCCTGCGCCCCGTCCAGTATTTCACTGGGGTCCCCAGCCCGGTGAAACGCCCCGAGCAGGTGGACATGGTCATCTTCCGCGAGAACACCGAGGACATCTACGCCGGCATCGAATACAAGGGCGGCTCGCCCGAGGCGGCCAAGGTGCTGGAGTTCCTCAAGACGAACTTCCCCAAGGATTTTGAGAAGATCCGTTTCGGCACCACTGAGAAGATCGCCGCCTACATGGCCCAGGCCGGGGCCGCCGCCCACGGCACGCCGCCCGTCGAGGTTGGCATCGGCATCAAGCCCGTCTCCACCGTCGGCACCGTGCGCCTGATGAAGGCCGCCGTGGAATACGCGCTGCGCAACAACCGCAAAAGCGTCACCATCGTCCACAAGGGCAACATCATGAAGTTCACCGAGGGTGGATTCCGCGACTGGGCCTATGGCGCAGCGGAACGCATCTTTGGCGACAAGGTTTACACCTGGTCCAGGTGGGATAAGACCAAGAAGGAGAAGGGCGAGGAAACCGCCAATGCCGAGCAGAAGGCCGCACTCGCGGGCGGCGCGATCCTCATCAAGGACGCCATCGCCGACATCGCACTCCAGCAGGTCCTCACACGCCCGACGGATTTCGATGTCATCGCCACGCTCAACCTGAACGGCGACTACCTCAGTGACGCCCTGGCCGCACAGGTGGGCGGCATCGGCATCGCGCCCGGTGGCAACATCAACTACGTCACCGGCCACGCCATCTTCGAGGCCACGCACGGCACCGCGCCCAAATACGCCGGCAAGGACATGGTGAACCCCGGTTCAGTCATCCTGTCGGGTGAGATGATGCTGCGCCACCTCGGCTGGATCGAAGCCGCCGATCTCATCATCAAGGGCCTCAACGGCGCGATCGCCAGCAAGCGCGTGACCTACGACTTCGCACGCCTGATGGAAGGCGCGACGGAAATCAAGTGCTCGCAGTTCGGCGACAACATGATCGCCCACATGTAGGGCACCCTTACGCAGGGCCAACCTTTTCACGGCAACGGCGGGAACATTCCCGCCGTTGCTCTTTTTGGGAACGAATCCATTGGCACGCTGGCACGCCTGCCCTACCCTGCTCTGACACTCAGCACCTGAAATCAACCACTTCCTCTGATGCGCACACTTCGCGTTGGCCTGATCGGCTGCAAGTTCATGGGCAAGGCGCACTCCAACGCCTGGCGCCAGATCAATCGCTTCTTCCCCGAGCTGCCTGCCCGCGTCGAGCTGGCAACGATCTGCGGTCGCAACGTGAAGGCGGTCGAAGCCGCACGCGAAACCTTCGGCTGGCAGAGTGCGGAGACTGACTGGCACAAGGTCATCGCCGACCCATCCATTGACATCATCGACATCGTCACGCCCAACGATACGCATTGCGAAATGGCCATCGCGGCGGCCAGGGCTGGCAAGGCGGTCATCTGCGAGAAGCCGCTGGCACGCACGCTCAAGGAAGCGGAGCACATGGCCGCAGCCGTGAAGAAAGCCCGCGTGGTGAACATGGTTTGTCACAACTACCGGCGCATTCCAGCCGTGGCATTGGCGAAGCAGATGATCGAGAACGGCGAACTCGGCGAACGCATCTATCACTTCCGCGCCCGCTACGCGCAGCAATGGCTGGCAAACCCGCAGTTCCCCCTCACCTGGCGGCTTCAGAAGCACATCGCCGGCTCCGGCACGCATGGGGACATCGATGCGCACATCATCGATCTCGGCAGATATCTCGTGGGCGAGTTCAAGGAGGTCTGCGGGTTGATGGAGACATTCGTGAAACGCCGCCCGCTCATGGAACCCGACACGGCGCCGCCGCAACCCGTGAAGGACGGCCGCACCGGCAAGGTGACCGTGGACGATACCGTGAGCTGGATCGGGCGGTTCAAGAACGGCGCGGTTGCCAACATGGAAGCCACGCGTTTTGCCTGGGGCCGCAAGAACAACATCACCTTCGAGATCAATGGCGACAAGGGCAGCCTGTTCTTCGACTTCGAGGACATGAACCGCCTGAAATTCTACAGCGCTGCGGACGCCGCACATCGTCGCGGCTTCACGGACATCATCGTGACCGACCGTGACATCCATCCCTACGCGAAGAACTGGTGGCCACCGGGCCACATCGTTGGCTACGAACACACCTTCGTGAACACCTTCGCGGACTTCGTTGCCGCCGTGGTTTCAGGCAGGAGCGTCCACCCCACCTTCGCAGATGGCCTCGCAAACGAACGCGTGCTGGATGCCGTGGAGAAGTCCGCCAAGTCCAGACAGTGGGTGAAGGTTTGAAAGCATTTTGATTCGGGCTCACATGACCTTCCCAGCCAGACTTGCCTTTCAACTTTGCCCCACCATACTCGCGCCGCTTTAGACCATGAGCACACTGAATTTCGCCATCATCGGCACCGGCGGCATCACGCTGCAAAACCACCTGCCCGGACTCGCGCTCTGCAAGGACGTGAAAGTCACCGCACTTTGCGACGCGAATCCTGCGACGCTCGAATCCGCCCGCCAGCAGACCGGCTCACCCATCGCCACCTCCAATTGGGAGGACATCATGAAGCGCGATGATGTTCATGCCGTGATCATCGCCACCCCGAACATTTTCCATCCACCCATCGCCATCGCTGCCGCGCGTTCTGGAAAACACGTGCTCTGCGAAAAGCCGCTGGCGCTGAATTACGCGGATGCCAAACAGATGGCCGACGAGGCCGACAAGGCCGGTGTGCGGCACATGACGGCGTTCACCTACCGGTTTGTGCCGGCGATGCGCTATCTGCATCACCTCATCAAGCAGGGCGATGCCGGGCAGATTTATCACTATCGCAGTTGCCGCCTGCAGGACTGGGGCACGCGCAATGTCGGATGGCGTCAGCAGAAGCGCATGGCCGGCACCGGCGAAATTGGCGACATGCTCAGTCATCGCTTGGATTTTGGCCGGCACTTGATCGGCGAGTTCAAACGGCTTGTGGCGCATCTGGTCAATCACACGCCCATGCGCGGTGGCGCGCCGAATGACACGGATGACTGGGTGGGGTTGCTCGGCGAATTCGTGAGCGGCACCACGGCCTTCATGGAGAGCAGCAAGCTCGCCAGCGGTGTGAACGAAAGCTGGCGCAGCCCGGACCGTGTGGAGATCAACGGCAGCAAGGCCAGCTTCAGCTTTACCACAGGTTGCTGGAACGCGCTTCAATACGGCGAGCTCGGAGGGCCGGGCATGAAGGAACTGCCCATACCGAAGGAGTTTTACGTTTGGCCCGGATCACCACGCGATCCCGGTGTGGGCGATCCGCTCGTTTCGTTCCGCTACGATCAGGCCGTGGAATTTGTGAACGCCATCCGCGAGCAGCGCGCATGCTCCGTCACCCTGCACGACGGTGCACAGGCTCAGAAGGTTATTGATGCTGCGGTGAAGTCGGCAGAGACGGGGCAATGGGTGGATTTGCATAGGGATTAACAACAAAGAAGCAAAGGAACAAAGGGCGCCTGGCTTCTTCGTTCCTTTGTTGTTTCAAAAGCCGCATGAGCAAAACAGCAGTTGTCGCCGGGGCGGTGGGGCCAGACCTTGAACGATGACGCGTGGTGGTGTTATAGATTCCCCATGAGCACCTTGACGGAAATTGAGGCGGCAATAGCCAAACTGCCCACTCGCGACTTGCTTCACCTCGAGCAGGCGGTTCACCAGCTCTATCGTGAACGAGGGGAGCCTTTGATTTACGACGACACGCATGGTGCAGTCACGGAGTCTGACCTGATCGCCTCGGCAGATCTGGCATTTCAAGAATACGACAAGGAGGAAGCTGCTCATGCCAGTCGCAAGGCGCGGTGAAGTCTGGATGGCGGACTTGGGAATGGCAGCCAAGGTGCGTCCAGTCCTGATCCTCAGCATTCCCTATCTGGATCACGAGCGTGCTGTGTTTCTTGTCATGCCGCACACGACGGCCCTGCGTGGCACGCGGTTTGAAGTCGGCACCGATCTTCCCTGGCTGGCCAGGGGTGCTTTTGACGCGCAAGGGATTCGCAGCATCCCAGGCTCCGTCCTCACGCGGAAACTTGGCTTGCTGGGTGCGGATCAGATGAACGTAGTTGAAAAGGCCATTTGTCGCGTGATGGGAATGGAACCAACCACAAGCAGCGAAGACGCTTTGAAAATATGATCCTCAAAACAGCAGTTGTCACCGGAGCGGGAAGCGGCGTGGGCCGCGCCACCGCCATTGCACTGGCCCAACAGGACTGGCAGGTCGCCCTGCTGGGACGACGCGAGGACGCGTTGCGCGAGACCGCCCACCTCGCAGGAAAACTGTATTCGGACAAGTGGCTGATCTGCCCGTGCGACATCGGCAATGCGGAGTCCGTGGCGTCCACCGCCAAAACCATTTTGGCGAAGTTCGGCACGGTGGAGGTGCTCGTCAGCGCCGCCGGCACGAACTTCAAACAGCGTTATCTGCCGGACATCTCGATGGAGGACTACCACGCCACGATTGATGCCAACATGAACGGCGCGTTTTATTGCGCGCAGGCGTTCCTGCCCGGCATGCGCGAGCGCAAATCCGGCACGGTGGTGCTGGTGTCGTCGGATTCCGCCTACGAGCCCAACCTCAAAGCCGGCGTGGCCTACATCATGTCCAAGATGGGCATGGCGGGCCTGTCGCGCTCGATCAACTGCGAGGAGGGACCGAACAACATCCGCTCCTGCGTGATTTATCCGGGGGAGATTGACACACCACTGCTCGCGAAACGACCTGTGATGCCCGATGAATCACGTCGCAAACACATGCTGACCTCCGAGGATGTGGCCTCCACGATCCTGCATGTGATCAACCTGCCCCAGCGCGCCACCATCGAGCAGATCATCCTGCGCCCGACCATTCGCGGGTAAGGTTGTTCGCTCTGCTCATCGCGCGGGGCATGACTGAAATCGCCACCCGCTGGTGGGGCGAGACTCTGTCGAGCCCTGACTTTCCTATTGTAGCATGATCAGGGTAAAAAGCGTGGAAGCAATAGGTTGCTCCGTGTCATGAT
>CAYQCZ010000034.1:0-15532 GCA_964415955.1 uncultured Verrucomicrobiota bacterium
GGCCGCTTGACGATGCTGCGCGGCGTTTGCAATCTGTGCATTGCCAACGTCAACCTCGTGCGTCCGATGCCAATTTACGAATTTGCCTGCCCGAAATGCCGGGTCATTTTCAGCTTCCTCTCCCGGCGGATCAACCCCGGCCGCCTGCCCGCCTGCCCGAAGTGCGGCAACAAGAGGATGAGCAAGCAGGTCAGCCGTTTTGCCATGATCAAGGGCGTTTCCGAGCCGAAGCCTGACGCCGATGGACCGGAGGGGCCGCCGATGCCTGATTTTGATGATCCAAAGGTGGAACGCGCCATGATGGAGATGGAGCGCGACATGGAGCACATGGACGAGAACAACCCCCGCCACATGGCCATCATGATGCGCAAGATGAAGGAACTGATGCCGCCGGGTGTCATGCCCAAGGAGATGGATGTCGCCATCAAGCGGCTGGAGGCCGGTGAAGATCCGGAAAAGATCGAGGCGGACATGGGGGATGTCCTCGGCGAATGGATGGGCGGGGAAGGTGCTGGCGGGGGTTCGGGAGCCGGCTACAGCCGGGATGGCGGCCTTTATGACTACTGACATCCGGCACCGGCCACGGGCGAAGCCTCACGCGACAATGCCTTCTTTGAGACCGGCTGCTAAAACAGGCTGCTCACCGCCGTCCCCAGAATGCTCAGGGGCCCCGTGTCCTCCAGGCTTTCCGTGGCTTTTTCCACCTTCTGCAGGGTCATCTTGACGTTGCGGAACAGGCTTTCGTCATTCACCAGCTTGCCCACGGAACCCTGCCCGCGGTTGATCTTCTCCAGGATTTCCCTGAGGTTCGTCATGGAGGCGGCCGCGTTCGCATAAAGCGCGTCATCGGTCATCATTTTGCCGAGGCTTCCCCTGCCTTCACGGATGTCCGTGACGGTGCCCTTGACCTCATCCAGAGCAAGTCCGGCCTTGGTGACGATGTTGCTGGCGTTATGCAGCGTGCCGCGCGCGTCTGAAAAGAGATGCCGTGCATCACCCAGGGTTTCGTTGAGGGTGTCCGCAGTGCCCTCGAGCTTTTTCACCGTGGCCATGGTGGTGTAGTAGAACTGCTCGTCCTTGATGAGCCTGCCGACCGTGCCTTCTCCCCGTGCAATGCTGTCCGAGATGGTCTTCATGTTGGCGAGATTGGTCCGAAGGTCGGAAAGGGATGCGGTGAGATTCTCGCTGTTGTTCTTCACGAGGTCGGTGATGGGGCCCAGGACATTCTGTATGCTGTCACCGCTGAAGCTTTTGGTCACGTTCTCGACGCCGACGGCCACGTTCTCCAGGCGGGACATGAGGGCGCTGATGTCGGGCTGTTCGTCGGTTTCGAGCACGCCGCCCGAGGCCATTTTTTCGGCGCTGGCGGAACCCAGGGAGACGGACACGTAATTCTGTCCCATGAGGCCGAGGAACTTGATGGTGGCCCGGCTGTCGGTCCTGACGGCATATTTGCTCTCGATTTTGAGCACGGCGCGGACCTTGTTTTGATGGAAATCCACGTCCTCCACCCGGCCGATCTGCTTGCCCGCCATCTTGACCGGATCACCCACGCGCAGGTCATGGATGTTCTTGAAGTCCGCGTTCACCACATAGCCTCGTTTGAAAAACTCCCCGCCGCCGATGATCTCAAACATGACAAACGCGGCGATGACTGCGAGGGCGAAGAAAACGCCAAGACGTGTTTCAAGTGTGTTTTTCATGAATGTTCAGATGCCTGATGTTTGAAGTCTGCGCTGAGAAAGTTTCTGACGGCGGGAAGCTGTGAGTTCCTGAGTTCGGCAGGAGTCCCGATCTGGAGGATTTCGCCCTCGCTGATGAAGGCAATGCGGCCGGCGATGCCGAAGGCGAGGTCGCGGTCATGGGTCACCACCACGGATGTGGCGTGCGTGGTTTCGTTCAACAGGTCGATCTCCCGTCCGATGGTGATGGCGGAGACCGGATCGAGCTCGCTGGTGGGCTCGTCGTAGAGCACGAGCTGCGGCTCGATGACCAGCGCACGGGCGATTGCGGCCCGCTTTCGCATGCCGCCGGAAAGTTCGTTGGGCAGCTTGTCCTCAATGTCCTTCAGCCCCACAAGCTCCAGCTTTTCGCGGACGATGCGGCTGATGTCCCCGGGTGGTTTGAGGCGGTGCTCGGAAAGGTAGAGCCCGACATTTTCAGCGATGGTGAGCGAGTTCAGCAGGGCGCCGGATTGGAACACCATGGCCAGCCGGTGCTGGTCCATGACGCCATTCTGATGGATGGGTTTTCCGTCGATCAGGATGGAGCCCTCGTCCGGTGTTTCCAGTCCGATGATGTGTTTCAGCAGCACGCTTTTTCCACTGCCGCTTGGCCCCATGATGACGAACAGTTCGCCGGGATGGATGTCCAGTTCGACGCCGCGCAGCGCCGGGCGGCCGGAGAAACTTTTGTGAAGTCCATGGACTTCCACGCGGATGCCCCGGCCGCTTTTTGATGGTTCGCCGCTCATATTCCAAGGGTTCGGAGGACGCTGGTCAGCACGTAATCGAGCAGCAGCACCAGCACGATTGAATTCACCACGGCCTTGGTCACGGAACGTCCCACTCCGCGGGGGCCGCCGATGGTTTGAAGCCCCTGGTGGCAGGACACCACGCCGATCACGACGGCAAAGATGAAGCTCTTGATCAGGCCGTTGATGATGTCCTGCAAGTCCACAACCTCGCGAAGGTTTGAAAAATACGTGTTGAAGGAAAGGCCGATGGCCGGGTTGTTGTAGGAGACGATTGCACCACCGAGCCAGCCGACCAGGTCGGAGAAAACCACCAGCAGCGGCAGCGCCAGGCTGATGGCGACAAGCCTTGGCAGGACAAGGTAATGGACGGGGTTGATGTTCATGGTGCGCAGCGCGTCAATCTCCTGATAGACGGCCATCGAGCCGATTTCCGCAGCCATGGCGGAACCCACACGGCCCGCGATGAGGACGGACATCATGACAGGAGCCAGTTCCTTGCACATGGAGATGCCCACAATGCCGCCGATGAGCTTTTGAAGGCCGCGTTCCGCCATTTCAGGTCCCATCTGGAGTGCGAGCACGCCTCCGATGGAGAGCGAGAGCAGGCAGACCATGAACAAGCTCGCATTGCCGATCTCGAACAGTTGTTCAAAGACCTTGAGCCGCTGGCGCGCCACCAGGGGCAGGGCCTGGAGGGTGCGCCAGAACAACAGGATCATTCTGCCAATGTCATCAAACATGCCGCGTGATCATCATGGAGATTTCGCTGAAAAGACAAGCCGAGTGTCACGGCTTCTGCCTGTCGGGCCGCCCGTCGTGCCCTTCGTATGGTGCCAGCTCCGGCTGGCCGGGGCGGCGGCCTTGCTTGCCCGGCAGGTGCAGGAGTTTCCAGTGGGTGCCCTGCGGTCCGGCCTCCCTCTGAATCAGGCCGAACAGCCAGCTGGCATGGCTTCTGTCAGGCGAGGTTTCCCGCCGGTAGAGGTTCCAGAGCAGTGACTGGCTGGCATTCCCGGTCTTTTCGTTGCTTTCGCTGCGCCAGATGGACCACACCGGGGAGTAATTGCGATCCATGCTTTTGCTGGCGGGCAGGAACGGCTCGATGGGGGCGAGGACTTGGAGCCGTGCCCCGCCGTCCGCGGTCTTTCGATGGGTGAAGAGCGGCCAGAAATCGCTCCGCTCCGCCGCCTTGCCAGTCGTGGTGTTTTCATCGCGTTGATTGGAATACAGGAAAAACATCCATCGCGTGCGTTCTCGAAGCAGGGGGGGGGCATTGACTTTGTTGTGTTTGTAGATGGGCCAGGCCACGAAGCGGCTTTCGTGCGTGCTGTTCGTCATCCGGCTGTAGAAGGGCCACACACGGCTGCCTGTCTTGCCCGGTCCACGCGCGAACACCACCAGCGGGTAGGGAAGATCCCACTCGGTGTAACCCTTCTCATGGTCCTGCGTGCGGATGAAAAACGGCCAGAGGACGGAGGTGCTGTCACGGGCCGGAGACCGGGTCACGCTGTAGAGCGGCAGCAGCGCCCGCTCGCGCACCAGATTGGTGGAGCCGATTCCCGTGGTGTTGTGCATGAAAAAGGGCCACACAGCCATCCATTTGTCATGTCCGGGCACGGTCTGTTCATCCCCAAAATCGTCTGTATGGGTCGTGACTTCCTTGTGTTCATGCCCGATCACAGGCCAGAACTGCCATCCTTCCAGGCCATTGCCCCGCCGCCAGTGGAAGAATGGATAGGGGACATTCCAAGTGACCACATCCTTTTTGCGGCTTTGGACATACAGCGGCATCAGTGTGAAGCGTATTTCATCACGAAACAGGCGGTTGACCAGCCTGCCATGCAGTGGAATCAACGCCGTGTAGTTTTCCTCCGGATTGGTTGATCGCTGCTGGAAGTAAAGCGGAAACAAGGTGAAGCGTCTGCGTTCCGACCCGGTCACGCTGTCGCCACCGGACCACCCCAGCCACTGGAAAATCTGGAAGCGATACTCCGCGCCAAAACGATCATACGTCAGCAGCGGGTAAATGAAATCCACTTCACAGGCATCCGACAAAGGATCGCGGGTGATCGAAAAAAGCGGGGTCCACCGGGTCTGCGTGATGGAATCTGACTCCTGTCGGCTGAAAAGCGGGCCCAAAACCTCCGTCCGCCGCCCTGACTCCAGGGTGAGTTCGAAGGAATCATAAAAGAACCCTGCGGACGGTTGTGCAGCGGGGCATGACATGCCGGCCACGCCCACCATGAGCATTAGCGATGACCAAAGTAAGTATTTGTAAACAGGCATGTTTTGTCCGCAGACCGGGATAGTATGTAGGTGGGCGTGCGCGTCAAGAACACCAGCAGCAGGTGCCGGCTGCAATTTTATGTAACGATAAAGTTTCTCCTAATTCTCCAAAGGATTGAATGAAATACCGATATTTTTCGTGATTCAACATTGACAATTCGTGGCGCTGATGTCTTTTTTTGCCGGAGACCGTTTAGGGTTTACCTCGGTTCCTCCCGGCCCGGTGGCAGTAGTGCATTACTGCCACTGGGTTTTTTTATGGTCCATCCCATCCGCCTCAGAAGGCTCAATAGTGCGGTGAAAAACACCAGGGCTGCGCACATGCAGGTGGCTGTGCCGATGGACATCACGTAGCCGAGGCTGGTGATGCCCTGGTGTTTGCCAAGCATCAGACTGCCGAACCCCGCCATGGTGGTGAGTCCTGAAACCAGCACAGCCTTGCCGGTGCTCTTGCCAAGAATGCTTGGGCTCTGCTCCTCTGCAAAGCGGTTCATGATGTGAATGCCGCTGGTCACACCAATGCCGATGACCAGTGGCAGTGTCATGATGTTGGCCGGGTTGAATTGGATTCCCAGAAGCCCCATGAGACCCACCATCCAGACGGTGCCCATGGCGACCGGCAGGAGCACCAGCAGCACGCATGCAATTGACCGGAAGTGCGCGAACACCAGCAGCACGATGGCCCCCAGTGCGTAGAGCGCCGCCTCCTCATAGCTGGTTTTCAGCAATGTGGTGTATTCGTAAAGCTGCACGGGGGTGCCGGTCAGTTCCATGGTCACATTGGTCCGGATTTCGTTGACAAAGGCCTCCTGATTCTCGCGCTTCCAGACGTCGGCCTTGGGAAACACCTGCAACAGGTGCTTGCCGGTCTTTCCGATGAAACGGTTGCGCAGGGTGCGAGGCAGGTCTTCAGGTCGCAGGCGCTGGGTGTCGTCCTGGTTGCGGATGGCATCAAACGTCCGGTGCACGTCGTTGAACAAGGCCTGCTGGAAGGCGGCCAGCTTGCGGGAGGCCGCGCTCCGGTCCTCGTTCATCTTGAGCCGCAGTTCCTGGATGGTGTTTCTGAGGGACTCCAGGGCTTCCGCCACCTTGATCTCATCCGATTTGCGCGCCTCGATGGCGCCGTAGCCGAGGTAGCCCTGCAGGGACCACAGGGTTTCCGTGCTGAAGCCGATGACATCCACCGGTTCGGTGTCCACCGGTGCGAAGCGGATGCTTGAGGCCTCCGCCTTGATTTCCCGGATAAGCCTGAGTTTCTGCTCCTGCTCCTCGGTGAGGTAATGCGCCATGCTCTCCACCCCGGCCACCGTGCTCAAATTGGTGAGCGCCATTTCCAGCCGGATGGCTTCTTCGAGTGAATCCGCCATGACCGCTCCGAACAGCAGCGACTTTCCACCCTGATTGATCAGCTTGTTTTGAAACTCCACGGCAGGCAGGCCTTTGGACTGCATGTGGAGCAGGTTGTAATCGAAGCTGGTCCTCGGAATCTTCATGGCCAGCGGCACGGTGATGATCAGGCAGGCTGCCACCGTGACGCCCGGACGCGACATCCACAACTGTTCCAGCCGCTCGCGCAGGGTCACCGCCGCGGCCAGCGGATGATGATCCATCTGATTCTGCCTGCCACGCAGCAGCAGCACGGGAAGCAATGTGAACATGGGAACAAGGCACAGCACCAGGCCGCCTCCCGAGATGAAACCCATTTCGCGCACGCCCTTGAAATCGGTCAGGGCCATCGCGAAGAACGCCCCCGCCGTGGTGAGGCCGCTCGTGAGAACGCCCATCCCGGTGTAAACAACCGCCTTCTCAATGGCACCGAGCTCGGTCTGTCCGCCGCGCAGCTCCTCCTCGTAACGCGAAATCAGATGCACGCCGAAGTCGATGGCCAGTCCGATGAGGATCGGCACAAACGTGATGCTGAGGATGTTCAGGTGGCCGACGGTGGCCGTGGTGTAGCCCATCGTGAAACCAATGCCGACGATCAGCGTGGCGGTGGCCTTGAGCGGACGTCCTGTTTCCCGATACGCATACACAAAGATGCCCGCACAAATGAGCAGCGCGATGATCGTGGCCCTGGTGGTGTCGCGCTGGGCCTGGGCCATTTCATCCACCTCCAGCACGGGTTCGCCGGTGATGCCCACGTTCAACCCGGGCACCTCGGTCTTGATTTCCTCCACCAGCTGACGCAGGCGTTCCACCGCCTCCGGCTCCTGGGCATCATTCAACCCGTGCGCCGTGACCAGATAAAGGCGGCCCTCGTTGAAGGTGATGTATTGGCTTTGTTCCGCCTCCTTCCCGGCATCGAAGAGCGCGGTCACGCCCGGAGATGGCGGCATGCCGGGCCGCACCAGCGCATCGGTTGCCTGCTGGATGATGCGTTCCAACGCCGGGAGCGTGCGCACGGCGATCTCGGTGTCGTTCTGGTTCGTCGATTTGCCCAGCGTGCGAAACTGCCGGTTCACCAGCGCAAACAGGGAGTTCAGATTCGTCGCCTGGGAGAACTGCTGCAGGAACGGCTTGTATTCGATCAGGGTTTGTTTGAGGCCCGCCAGGTCCTCCTCGGGCAGAAAAAGCAGGGCTTTTCTCCCCAGCATGGTCAAATCCCCCTTGTAAAAGACATTGGTGAACACATCCGGCTCCGCCTCCAGCCTGGCTGCTAGACGCTCGACAAACTGGCGGTTCTTTTCGCCGTCGCTGCTTTCGACGACCACCACGATGTCGTCCTGCGAGGGAAACTCCTCCTGAAACCGGAGGAATATCTGGTTGTATTCCTTGTCGGCACCCACCAGGTCGTTGCGGCTGGTGATGAACTCCAGATGGTTGACCGTGTATAGGACGCTCAGCGCGAAGACGGTGATCGTCGGATAGATCACCGCGCGCGGACGATGATAGACGAAACGCGCAAGCTGTTTCAGTGCCCGTGTCAGCAGGCTCTTTTCTTCTGGTCCGGACATTTGGAATCAATCAACACCTGCGGCGTTCATGGTGCGTGACGGCGGCCGCACAACCACGACGTGCCAGTCGGCCCGGCGATTCAACACAATCACCCGCACCCCCAGAAGCCCAAAAGTGCGGACCTTGTTGTTGCCGCCGTCCCGGCCTGCCCACATGATGTCCCGGTCCTTGTTCCATCAGCTCCATCATGGCCACATTTTACGACACACACGCGCATCTGGATGATCCGGCCAGCGCACCAGAGATCGCGGCGGTTCTTGGTCGCGCACGGGAGGCTGGCATCGCCAGGGTGGTCGCCATCGCCACCAACCTGGACAGCAGCCGGCGCACCATCGCCCTTGCGGAACAGTTTCCAGATGTGATGGCCACCGTCGGATGGCATCCCGGTGAAGCCCTCGAAGCCCCTGACGACATCCGTGATGAACTGCGGCGTCTGGCCGCGCATCCCCGCGTGGCGGCCATTGGCGAGGCCGGGCTGGATTTCTACCGCATGCCCGGCCAGCAACCCGGTGGCACAGCGGAAGATGACCGCCGCTACAGGAACAAACAGGAGGCGATGTTTCAGCAACAACTGGAGGTGGCGTCGGAGACAGGCTTGAACATGGTGATTCACCAGCGTGATTCACTGGAGGCCGTGCTGGAGCAGTTCCAGCCATTCGCAGGCCGCATTCGTGCGGTTTTCCACTGTTTTGTGGGCGATGTGCCGACGATGGAACGCATTCTGGCGATGGGCTCGCTGGTGAGTTTCACCGGCATTGCCACATTCAAGAACGCACAGAGCGTGCGCGACACCATTGCGGCCACGCCCATGGGCAGTTTCATGCTGGAGACGGACAGCCCCTACCTTGCGCCCGTGCCGCATCGCGGCAGACGCTGCGAGCCAGCCTACGTCCGCGAAACCGCAGCGGTGATCGCCCAGGTCAAAGGGTGCTCGCTGCAAGAACTCAGCGAGGCCACTTGCGCCACGGCTCGCGCCTTTTTTCGTGGATGGTGAACATGCGCCACATTGCCGTTGCCCACGCTGTCCGGGTGAAATTACGTTCCATGTCATGTGCCGGCTTCAAACGACCCTCCTTTTTGCCGCAAGCATCTTCATGACCTGCCAAAGCCAATCTGCGGATTCTCCCGTCGTGCTGGTCATCCATGGGGGAGCCGGTGTTTCAAGGGCCGACCTCTCCGCAGAGAAGGAGAGGCGATGCCGCGAGGTCCTCGCTGCGTCATTGCAACGCGGGTTCAAGGTCATCCAGTCCGGTGGCAGCAGCACGGAGGCGGTCGCTGAAGCCATCGTCGAGCTTGAGGATTCACCCCTCTTCAACGCCGGGAAAGGGTCCGTGCTGACGGCTGCGGGCGAGGTCGAAATGGATGCCTCGATCATGGATGGACACACCGGCAGGGCGGGAGCGGCTGCGGGCGTGCAGGGCGTTCGCAATCCCATCCGGCTGGCGCGCGAAGTCATGGATCACACGCGCCATGTGATGCTGGGAGGCCGTGGCGCGGAAGCCTTTGCCCGTGAACGGGGGCTGGCCATGGAACCTGCGGGGTATTTCATTGTTCCCGAGCGGCTGGATCAGTTGAGGCGCGCACGGGAAAAGGAAGGGCGCAAGGCGGACCATCAAGTTGCACCACCAAATCCAAACATCGGAACCGTGGGTGCCGTGGCCTTGGACAAACACGGTCACCTGGCTGCGGGCACATCCACCGGCGGCATGGTCAACAAGCGTCATGGACGCATCGGTGATTCACCCATCATTGGCGCTGGCACCTATGCCGAGAATGGCGTGGTGGCCGTTTCCTGCACGGGCCACGGGGAGTTTTTCATCCGGTCCGTGGTGGCTTATGATGTGGCCGCCAGAATGAAGTATCAAAAGGCCTCCGTCTCAGAAGCCGCTGACGAGGTCATCCACACCATCCTGAAGAACCATGGCGGCGATGGTGGTCTGATTGCATTGGATGCTAAAGGCCAGGTGGCCACACCCTTCAACACGCCGGGCATGTATCATGGCTACATCCGGGCGGACGGCTCGATGCACATCGGGATATTCAAGCAATAACCCGGCGGAACCCGCCGATGGATTCACCGGGCTGGTTTCAATGAGTGAAATTTGCCCGGGCAACCCGAAGCATGTTTTCCCCAAGGATCTTTCGGATGACAGCATCACTGTGACCGCGCTGCACCAGGCCCACGGTAAACAGCGGCCAGTTGGTCCATGCCAGGCTTTGCGTTGCATGGGCCGCCGGTTTGAAATCATCCACCGGCCACAGGTGCTCCCAGCGCGGACTGGAAAACGACAGGGGCGATCGCCCATCCGGCAGTTTCGGCACCTTCGCCCTCTCGGCGGCCTCGTGGCGTGACGTGTGCGAAATGTCCGGGCCGATGGCGACATGGTCCGCACCGAACTTTTTGACCGCGTAATCGATGTGATCCAGAAACGACTGGATGTCTCCGAGGCCTCCAAGAAAGCGCGGGATGCAACAGATGCCGACCAACCCGTCCGTGTCACAGATGGCCTTTACCACGTCATCTGGTTTGCCACGAAAGTGCCGGTATAGGCCTGCGCATGTCGTATGACTGGCCACCATCGGCTTTGCAGATGCCTTCGCTGCCTGCAGGCTTGTTTTCCACCCGGAATGGGCGACATCCACAATCACTCCCAGGCGGTTCATTTCCTTCACGACGAGATGGCCGAAGTCACTCAAGCCGCCGTCATTGGGCTCCCCGGCACCGTCGCCGATGGGATTGCGCCGGTTGTAGGTGAGGTGCATCATGCGGATGCCGAGCTGCTTGAAGATGCGGATGAAGCCAAGTTCATCCCGTGTGCTCTGCCACTGCTGGCGCAGGGGAACGCCGTTGCCCGTGAAATAGAGGCAGTGTTTGCGCCGGCGTTTCGCTTCAACAATGTCATCCGGCTTCACCGCCTTGAACACCGTGTCCCGCATCAAATCCGTGGCATGGGTGAAGCGCGCCAGCCGCCGTATCAACCGCAATGGATCGCTGCCCTCCTCGCCTGCATTTTGAAAGATGCACGTGACGCCGCTCGCACGAAATGCGTCCAGGAATTCCCTGCGTTCGGAATCATCCGTCGCCCAGCGGGTCATGGACATTTCCTCACGCAGATCCACCAGCTCGGTTTCTGATGCCCCCTCGGCCATCGCCGCCTTGAAGGCGTCACCATCCACGGCCGCCCGTGGTGCGAATCCGTAGCTTTCGAACACGAGGGACTCGTCGTGCAACCGGAGTCCATGCTCAAGCTGCGCTGCAGTGGGTTTGAGAATGTTTCTTGCCGTGGTCCGCGCCTTGTCGATGCCCTCATGGCCCGTCATCAAGGGGTTCGTCGCCGCCCGCGCATGGATGTTGAAGATGGGTGCCGCCCACGCGGCCAGAGTCAGCGACGTGGTGGAACCCAGAAAGGCACGTCGGGAGCAAGGCACATACCCGGTGGAGTTCATGCCCCACAGAGCTACACCCTTGCTGAAGCCCTGCCAACGGAATTGAACGGTTGAAACAGCCTCCGCTTGCGGGTGTGGACGGGATGAGCCAGCGCAGGCCGCGGGCCAAAGAACCGCACTCAATTCCCCTCGCGCGGAGGAAACTCGAAGCTCACCTTGCCCTTGTCCTCCAGCACCAGCCATGCGGAGAAGGGCCGTCCGGCACGTGACACAAACTTGTCCAGAAGATCGGTCTTCCTGGCGCTCAGCAGCTTCTTCACCTGCTCGCGGTCAATGTCCCGCTGCAACACCTGCTTGCCGGTCTTGAAGGTGCAGCGCTTGCCTTCCAGCTGGCTGCGCTCGCACAGGTAGCTTTCCGGGCCTTCGAACACCTGTCCGCCGCATTTCGGGCATTTGCCCAGCGATTCCTGGCCGGTGAAGTCGAGCTTGGGCTGCGGTTCGTCGCTCTTGGCGGCCTTGCCTTTGCCCTTGGATGCCTTGGCTTCGCGTGGAGGAAATTCGAAACCAACCTTGCCGTCTTTCCACACCAGAAATGCGTCGAATTTGCGCCCGGTCTTCTTCGAGACAAATCCCTTGAGCACCTCGGTCTTGCCGTCTTCGAGCAGCTTCTTCAACTGCGCGGCCTCGATGCTTTGCTGGAGAATCACCTTCCCGGTGCGGAAATCACATTTCTTCTCCGGCCCCACGGCGTGTTCGCAGACGTAGTTCATTCCATGATCAAACACACGGGCCTTGCACTTGGGACACGCACCCAGCGGCTCCTGGCTGGAGAAATCAGGCGCCTCCTGCGCGGCCTGGCCGTCCTCGCCGCCTTCGCCATTGCCGTTGCCAAAGTCGAACTCCGCCTTGAAGTCGGGTGCCGCCCCGAGCTTCATCATGGCGTTGAAGCTGCGGCCCATCTTGCTGCGGAAACCCTGCAACGGCCCCACGCGGCCCTGCGAAATCAATTCCTCCACCTCGGCCGGTTCAAACTGACGCCCGAGGATGACCTTGAACAACGCCCAGTCGCACTTGGCGCAGGAGAAGGTCTTGTAACGCTCGTGAATCTCCCCGCCGCACTTCGGGCAGGGCACTTTCAGAACACCAAAATCTCCGGGAATGGTGTTCTGTTCATACGAGCGCGCGCTGTCCACCATCTGGCGCGTCATCTTCTCGATTTCGCGCATGAAGGTGTCGCGATCCAGTTTGCCACGCTCCATCTGCTTGAGCTGGTATTCCCAGTCGCCGGTGAGTTCGGGCTTGGTGAGCGCCTCGACGCCGAGGCCGCGCAGCAGCACGAGCAGCGAGAAGGCCTTGGCCGTGGGCACCAGTTCCTTGCCGTTGCGCAGCATGTATTTCTCGTAGATCAACCCTTCGATGATCGACGCGCGGGTGGCGGGCGTGCCCAGCCCCTTTTCCGCCATGGCTTCGCGCAGTTCCTCGTCCTCGATGGTTTTGCCCGCGCCTTCCATGGCACTGAGCAGCGTGGCTTCCGTGAAGCGCGGCGGCGGCTTTGTCTGGCTGCCCTTGATCTCGATGCCGGTGGTGCCGACTCTCTCGTGCTGCTGCACCGGCACGAGCATGGCGCCGCTGTCGTCGCCCTCCACCGTGGCTTCGCGCCCGTAGATTTCGAGCCAGCCGGGTTTCTGAAGCACCTTGCCCTCGGTCTTGAACGGTTCGCCTTCGACGCGCGTGATGCGCGTTGTCACTAGGAACTCTGCCGCAGGATAAAACACCGCCAGAAACCGCTTGGTGACCATGTCATAAATCTTCGCCTCGTCATCGCGCAGCGCCTTGGGCTTTTCCGCCGTGGGAATGATGGCGAAGTGATCCGAAATCTTGGCGTTGTTGAACACCCGCTTGTTCGGCCGCACCCAGCCCTGATCAAGAATCGTCCCCGCAAAGCGCTCGTAGCCGGTGCCGCTCATCGCGGCCAGCGTGGTCTTTACCGTGGCCTGATAATCCTCCGGCAATGCGCGGGCGTCGGTTCGCGGATAGGTCAGCACCTTGTGCCGCTCATACAAGGCCTGCGCGATCTGGAGCGTGCGGCTGGCGGGAAACCCAAAACGCCCGTTGGCTTCGCGTTGAAGGCTGGTGAGGTCGTAGAGCAGGGGCGGCGACTGCGTGGTGGGTTTGCTTTCCTCCGTGACCACGCCGGGCTTGCCCTCGCACTTGTTGCGGATGGCCTCGGCACGCACCTTTTCCCACAACCGCTCAGGCTTCAGTTCGGCATCGCCGTTCTTGTCCTTGGAGAATTTCTCATCGAACCACCGGCCGTTGTAGCTGCCTGCCGCACAGGCGAAGGTGCCATGCACTTCCCAGTAATCACGCGGGACAAACTTGCGGATGCGTTCCTCGCGTTCCACAACGACGGCCAGCGTGGGCGTCTGCACACGGCCCACCGTGGTCAGGTTGAACCCGCCGGACTTGTTGTTGAAGGCGGTCATCGCCCGTGTGCCATTGATGCCCACCAGCCAGTCGGCTTCGGAACGGCAGGTGGCGGCGTCGGCCAGCGGGTGCATGTCGGCATCGCTTCGCAGGCGCTGGAAACCGTCGCGAATGGCCGCCGGGGTCATGGATTGCAGCCACAGGCGCTGGACGGGCTTGTCGCATTTGTAGTAGCGGACGATGTAACGGAAGATGAGTTCGCCCTCGCGCCCGGCGTCACAGGCATTGACGATGGTGTCCACGTCCTTGCGCTTGAGGAGCCGCCCAAGGACTTTCAGGCGCGCCTCGGTCTTTTCGATGGGCTGGAGGTCGAATTTGGGCGGGATGACCGGCAGGTTCTCGAATTTCCATTTGCCACGGGCGGCTTCGACGCCCTCCGGAGGGACAATCTCCACCAGATGGCCGATGGCGGAGGAGACGACGTGGTGTTCGCCCTCGTAGAAGTCGCCGCTCTTGTCCTTGGCGAGCCCGCCCAGCGCGCGCGCAATGTCACCTGCGACGGACGGTTTTTCGGCGATGATCAGTGCTTTTCCCATGCAATTACGCGGGGCTTTACCATGGGGCGTTTGCGGTGCGCAACCCCCCTTTTCAACCGTGACTGGCGCGGGAACGTGGCAAAACAGCCCTTGATTTGTCAAAGACGGAATGCGGCGGTGCTTGATGCTTGGCGGGGTGAAACCAAAAAAGCCGAAGAATCAGCGCGAGATTTTGTTGCGGCGGTATGCACGCAGGAAAATGGATGCTACAAGCGCAAGCAGGCCTAAAATAGCCCAGTAAAACAGCGCATCACGGTCACGATGAACACTGACATTCGATCCCACTACGAGCACAGACGAATCAAGTGAACCTGCTGATTGCGGGGCGTAAAGCCGCTCTCAAAGTCCGCTTGTTGACAAGCTATTGTCAGTGCCACCGTTACCGTGGCTTGCGCTTGAAGCCGGGCTTGCCGCCTTGCTTGCCCTTCTTTCCCTTCTCCTGCGACGGGCGCGGTTTGCGCATGGACTCGATGGTCTTCGGCCTGGGTTTTGGCTTCAGGATGATGGGGCAGCCTTCGTAGCCGAACGCCTTGCGCATCTCGCCCTGAAGATACTTGGCGTAAGGATCTGAGAAGATGTCGTTGCGGTTCACAAACAGCAGGAACACCGGCGGCGCCTTGCCCACCTGCGTGGCATAGAAAAACTTCAGGCGATGACCGAGGTTGCTGACGGGTTGGCGTCTTTCCACGGCATCGTGCAGTGTGCGGTTCAGGACGGAGGTGGGCACCTCCTGCTGGAGCTGGGCGGCCACGTAACGCACGGCTTCCAACAGTCGATCCAGATGAAACCCCGTCTTCGCGGATGTGAAAATTACGGGGGCGTAGTCCAGGAAGAACAGCTTCTCCTGCACCCATTCGCCGAACTCCTGCAGCGTGGTCATGCGGTTGGGCGCATGCTTCATGGTCTTGCTGTTGCGACGTTCGATCTCCTCGATGCGCGCCTTTTCCACCACATCGCTCATGAGGTCCCATTTGTTCACCACCACGATGCAGGCACGGTGGGCCGAAGTGATCATGTCGGCGATCTTCTTGTCCTGCTCCAGAATGCCCCCTTCGGCATCCAGCACGAACACCACGATGTCCGCCCGGCGGATGGAATCCTCGCTCCGTTGCACGCTGAAAAACTCAATCGAATCATCGATGCTGCGCCTTTTGCGCACGCCTGCCGTGTCGATCAACAGGTAGCGCTCACGCACACCGTCGGTTTCGACCTCGAACGGCACGTCCACCGAGTCGCGCGTGGTGCCCGGTATGTCGCTGACAATCACCCGTTCGGAGCGTGTGAGAGCGTTGATGATGGAGGATTTGCCGACGTTCGGGCGACCGACAATGGCCAGCTTGAGCACCCCTGTTGTCTTGCCGTCTTCTGCGGAAGCGGCCTGTGATTCAGCGGGCCGATGGGGCGGCAG
>CAYQCZ010000035.1:0-4130 GCA_964415955.1 uncultured Verrucomicrobiota bacterium
TCCCTTGGGCTCCAGGCTGGCGGCCAAACTCACTGGTGCAGATGACGAGCGTGCTGTCGAGCAGCCCACGTGATTTGAGATCGGTGAGCAGCGCGGCGGCACCAGTGTCGAGCACCGGACCCCAGTAGCCGTGGTCGCGCACGATGTCCTCGTGGCTGTCCCAGTTCGGCCGGATCTTTTTGGCACCGGTGTTTTCCGCGCCGCAGAAGATCTGCACGAAGCGCACGCCTCGCTCGACGAGCCTGCGGGCGAGCAGGCACTGGCGGCCAAAAGGGCCAATGTCCTCGTGGTCGAGCGCGTAGAGCTTCTTCGTGGCGTCGGTCTCGCCGCGAAGGTCGGTTGCGGACGGGGCGCTGAGCTGGAGGCGGGCGGCGAGTTCGTAGGCGGCGATGCGGGCTTCGAGCTCGGTGTTCGCGGCGCGTTCGGCGGCGTGGGCGCGGTTGAGCGTTTGCAGAAAGTCACGGCTGGACTGCTCGGCGGCTCCGCGCAAATGCGCGAATTCCTTTTGCGGGAACAAATCGGCAATGGGCGGCTGCTCGGGGTCGGTGTTGAGCGTGGTGCCTTGATGAATGGCGGGCAGGAAGCCCGCGCCCCAGTTGATGACACCTCCCGGTGGCAAGCCTCGCGGATCAGGCAGGACGACAAACGCTGGCAGGTCCTCGCTCATGCTTCCGAGTCCATACGTGACCCACGCGCCCATGCTGGGGAAGCCGGGCAGGATGAACCCGCTGTTTGCCATGAACATCGCCGGGCCGTGCAGCGCGGATTTGCTCTGCATGGAGTGGATGAAGGCCATGTCGTCCACCCGCTGCGCGAGCTTCGGAAACAAATCGCTCATCCAGCGTCCGCACTGTCCGTGCTGATGGAAGGTCCAGTAGCTCTGCTGACAAGCGCCGGGTTTCGACGCGAAAAACTGCAGCTTGCCATCAGGGTCGAAGGGCTTGCCCTGGCGCTTGGCGAGTTCCGGTTTGTAGTCCCAGGTATCGACATGCGAGAGACCGCCCGGGCAGAAGATTTGAATGACGGCCCTGGCCTTCGCCGGATGATGCCCCGCTTTGGGAGCAAGCGGATTTGTCGCGGCGTGCGCTTCGTTCAGCATCGCCGCAAAAGCGACACCACCAAGACCGCCGCCGAGTTCCCAGAGAAAATCACGGCGGGTGACGGAGCGCTTTTGCCGATGGCAGGGAAAGGATGAGAGCATGGGTTCAGTCGAGGTAAACAAACTCGTTTGCGTTCATGAGCATCCGGCAGAGGGCGAAGAGACCTTGCTCGGTGACGAGGCTTTGAGCGGCTTGGAGTTCTGTGGGCGTGGGAGCGCGTTGGAAGCACAGCTCGAAGGCGCGGCGGATGCGGGCCGGCGTGTCGGGCGCTTCATTTTCGATGCGCGTCGCGAGGTAACGGGCCTGCCGGAGCATGAAGTCGTTGTTCGACAAGGTGAGCGCCTGAAGCGCGGTGGTGGTCTGCATTCGCGCGGGTGTGAGGTTCGCAGGGTCGGGACAGTCGAGCGTGGTCATGAACCGATGCGGCGTGGTGCGCACGACGAAGCGGTAAATGCTGCGCCGCCATAGCTCGGGAGCATCAGGCGGGACGTAGTCGTAGATGGGCGCGTAGGCCTCGGTGTAGTTGAAGTCCTTGAAGCCGGGGCCACCGCGCTGGGGATTGAGTTTGCCGCTCACGGCGAGCACGGCATCGTGCAGCGACTCGGCATCAAGACGACGTGGATTCTGCCGCCAGAGGAGGCGGTTGGAGGCATCCACAGCGGACGCTGTCTGAGCCGCGTCATTTCGGCTCAAGCCGAAACCACTTTGCTGCCGATACGCGGCGCTCATCACGATGAGCTTGTGCACGTGTTTCAAGCTCCAACCACGGGTGATGAGTTCACGAGCGAGGAAATCGAGCAACTCAGGATGGCTGGGGTTGTCGCTGCCCAGACCGAAATCGCTCGGCGTGGTGACAAGCCCCTGGCCGAAGTGGTGATGCCAGAGGCGGTTCACGATCACGCGGGGAGTGAGCGGGTTGTCGGGATGTGTGATCCAGTTGGCAAGGGCAAGACGACGCTGCGCCTCGGGCATGGAGTTGTCGCCAAAAGCGGCGGGGCTGTGCTTTGCCCAGGAAAAAGCGGCAGGCGTGACTTCTTGCGCTTCGTCCTCGGGGTTGCCGCGTTTTTGCACTTTGATCACAGCCGGTTTCCCTTCCGAGACGATGGCATAGACCTTCTCCGTCTCGGGCAGCGCCTTGAGGTTGGCTTCGAGCTTCTTAGCTTCGCTGCGGAGTTGTTTCAAAGTGGCCGAATCTGCCTCGGTGATGCGTTTGTCACCTGCTTCGGCGGCAAGTTTCGGGTCGCCGATGAAAAGGAGGTCACTGCCGATGCCATCGCCGCCGTCCGTGGCGATGAGCGTGAGCGTTTTCGCCGTGACGGGCACTTCGACATCCAGCACGACAGTCTCGTCCTTGCGTAGTTTCAGCCTTTGAAATTTCAGCTCGGTATCAACAAAGACGGTAAAGTCCGCGCGCGTGGCGGCGGCCCCATCTGCCGCTCCGAAGCCCACCCATCCGGTAAGGCGCATCGCTTGCAGCCCGCTTTTCTCGCGCAGCGCTGCGAGGTCGAAGGTGATGCCGCTGTTTGCATGCATGGCGAGCATCGTGTGACCTTTCGCCGCGAAATCGATGCCACCAACCTTGGTGTGCTTCTGGGCGTTGAGTGGGCGATTGGCGATGACGTCCCAGAAGTGGCCGCTGGTGGCCGGGACGCCTTGCACCTCTTTTTTGAAATCCACGGTGACCTTGCCTTTGCCATCCGGCACAAAGACCCATTTCACACCCGGCACGTTCTCAACCTTTTGCAGACGGTTCACCTGGATGTCGCGGTGATACGCGAGCTTGTCCTTCGTGACGCTGCCGTTGCGCACGTCAATGCCGCTTTGTTCTGGGAGGAGTTTCGCGAGTTCGAAACCCTCGCCGGCGAGTTTGGCGATTTGAGCACGCCTTTCGGCCAGCGCCTTGGTGAGGCGCGCCTTTTCTGTTGCGATTCGCCTCGACTCCGCGGCATTCACCTCGCGGTCTCCGCGCTTCACCCCGGCAAAGACAGACCACAGGCTGTAATACTCCTGCTGGGTGATGGGATCGAGTTTGTGGTCGTGGCAGCGGGCGCAGTTGATGGTGATGCCCATCGTCGCGGTGATGACCTGTGTGACCATGTCATCGAGATCGCCTGCGCGTGCGGCGCGTTTGAGCATGTCACTCTTGGTTTCAACATGGCCGACAAAATCCCATGGCCCTGCCGCCAGAAAACCGGTGGCGATAACTGCTTTCGCATCTGTCGGCGCGAGCACGTCGCCAGCAATCTGCTCGCGGAGAAACTGGTCATACGGCTTGTCCGCGTTCAATGACTCGATGACGTAATCGCGATACCGCCACGCATTCGGCCGCAACTGGTCGCGCTCAAAGCCGTGCGTGTCCGCGTAGTGCGCGATGTCCAGCCAATGTCGAGCCCAGCGCTCGCCATAGTATGGCGGGGCGAGCAACTCATCCACAAGCTGCTCGTAAGCTCGCGGGTCCGTATCCTTCACAAACTGCTCCACTCGCTCCGGTGAGGGTGGCAGACCTTGCAGATCAAAGGTGAGTCTTCGGATGAGTGTGCGCCGGTCCGCCTCTGAAGCCATCGCGAGTTGCTTCTCGCGAAGTTTGGCAGTGATGAAGGCGTCGATCGAAAGTTGCTCAGGCTTCAGGCTCAGAGATTTGGCCAAAGTCGAAGCCGCTTTCACCGGCTGCACCGACCAATGTTGCAACCGCTTGTCCACCGCCGCCGCGCGATCGGCGTCATTCTCCGGCCACACGGCCCCGGCATCGATCCACGCTTTGACCAAGGCGATCTGGGCGGTCGAGAGTGGATCTCCCTTCGGAGGCATGCGTTCGTCTTCATCGGCGCTTGTGATGCGCTGGTAGATCGGCGAGGCATCCGCCTTGCCCTCGATAATTGCCGGCCCGTCGTGCCCGCCCTTGAGCGCAAACACCTTCGCATCCAGCCGCAGCTCGCCCTTCTGTTTCTTTTCACCGTGGCACTCGACGCAGTGCTCTTGCAGCAGCGGGCGGATGTCCTGGTCGAAGTCTGCGGCTGGCGCCCAGGCAGC
>CAYQCZ010000035.1:4230-15163 GCA_964415955.1 uncultured Verrucomicrobiota bacterium
CAGCGTGAGGATTCCAATCACATTGAAAAATTTCACGACAGGATCTCCTTCAGGACGTGGCCATGCACGTCGGTGAGCCGGCGTTCTATGCCGTTGTTGTAGAAGCTGAGGCGCTCGTGGTTCAGGCCCAGGAGATGGAGCATTGTGGCGTGGAGATCGTAGATGCTGGTCACGTTCTCGACTGCCTGATAGCCAAACTCGTCGGTGGCACCGTAACTGCAGGCCCGTTTCACGCCCGCGCCCATCAGCCAGACTGTGAATCCTTTGGGGTTGTGATCCCGACCGTTGGCACCTTTCTGGAAGGTGGGCATGCGTCCAAACTCGGTGACAAAGGCGACGAGTGTGTCGCGCAGGAGACCGCGGGCTTTCATGTCCTTCAACAAGGCGGCGCAGGGCTGGTCAAGAATCGGAGCGTGAATGGAATACTGGTCATGAATCTTCTTGTGGCCGTCCCAGTTTCCCACGCCCTCGCCCATGGCGTAGGAGCCGTTGAAGAGCTGAACAAAGCGCACCCCGCGCTCGACCAACCGCCGGGCCATGAGACAGTTCTTCGCAAAGCCGGCCTTGTTCGCATTGGAATCGTTCGTGCCGTAAAGCTGCAGCGTGGCGGGGGTTTCGCCCTTGAAATCGCTGATCTCGGCGGCGGCAAGCTGCATGCGCGCGGCGAGTTCATAGGCGGAAATGCGCGCGGCCAGGTCGCTGTCGCCCGGATTCCGGGCCAGGTGGCGGTCGTTGAGCCGGCGGAGGAAATCGCGCGTGGCCTGCTCGGTCGCGTCGCTGATGCTTTCCGGGCGGGCGAGGTTGGGAATGGGTTTTTGAGCGTTGAACGATGTGCCTTGAAAGGCGGCCGGCAGAAACGCGCTGCCCCAGTGTCGCGGGCCGATCTGTGGCACGCCGCGCGGATCGGGAATGGCAACAAACGCGGGCAGGTTCTGGTTCTCGCTGCCCAGTGCGTAGGTGACCCACGCTCCGGCGCTGGGGAAACCGTCGAGAATGTAGCCGGTGCCCATTTGATTCTCCGCCGGGCCGTGCGTGTTCGACTTGGCGGTCATCGAGTGGATGAAGCACATGTCATCGGCCAGTTCGGCCAGGTTGGGCAGCAGATCGGAAATCATCTTGCCGGACTGGCCGCGTGACGCGAAATCGCGGATGGGCTTGATGAGGTTGCCTTGCTCTCCCTGGAAAGTGATGAGACCGCCTGCGCCCGGCATGGGCGTGTCGTGCCGTTTGACGAGCTCCGGCTTGTAGTCCCACGTATCAACGTGGCTGAGCGCACCGGAGCAGAAGATGAGGAGGATTTGCCTGGCCTTCGGCTCAAAATGCGGCTTTCGCGGCGCGTAAGGATGCGTGGGGTCGATGGGTGGACGAATGGGCGCATCGCTGGCGAGCAGGTTGTCCCGCTGAAGCAGCGAGGCGAACGCGATGCTGCTCAAGCCGGCGACGGTGTGGCCCAGAAAATGGCGGCGGTGCAGCAGGTGGTTCATGGCGTCAGTTCAGTCGGATGAACTCATTGGAGTTGTAGAGGGCGCGGCAAAGGGCCGGGAGGCCGTGTGTCCGGGCAAATGCCTCGGCCTCGGCTTGCTCCTCGACTGCGGGAGCACGGTTGAAGAGGAGCTGAAAAGCACGCACGATCTGCCCGCCCGGCGTCCCGGCTTCTTTCTGCACGCGTTGGGCGAGGAAGCCGGCCTGTTGCAATGCGAAGGAGCTGTTCAACAAGTTGAGTGCCTGGAGCGGTGTTGTGGAGACAGTGCGCTTGGGCTGGGGCTGGCCGGCATCAGGACAGTCGAAGGCACCGAAGAAATCATCGAGCATCGTGCGTGGTTTGCTCTGGTAGACCATGCGCCGGAATTCCGCCGGGCCATACTCCGCCTTGGTGGTGTATACCTTCACGTAATTGTCGTTGGGCTCAAAAAGATCGAATCCGGGCCCGCCCATCCTCAAATCCAGCTGGCCACTCGCGGCCAGGATGGAGTCGCGAATGGCCTCGGCCTCGAGGCGCCGCGGTGGAAAACGCCAGAGGAGCCGGGCATTTGAATCGACCTGGAATGCGGTCTGATGCATCGCGCTGCTTTGCTTGAAGGTTTTGGACAGCAAAATGAGCCGGTGGATGTGCTTGAGGCTCCAGCGGTGCGTGATGAGTTCGTTTGCCAGGTAATCAAGCAGTTCGGGATGCGTGGGGCGGCTGCCGTTGAGGCCGAAATCGCTTGGCGTGTCGACGATGCCGGTGCCGAAGTGATAGTGCCAGAGCCGGTTCACGATGACGCGTGCGGTGAGCGGGTTTGCCGGATCGGTGATCCAGTTCGCCAGCGCCAGGCGGCGTTCCTGCTCGGCAGTCCCGGGGCCGAGCACCAGCGATTTGCCAATCAAGGACAGTGCGGCGGGCGGCACTTCTTCGCGCGGCAGCATGGGGTCACCGCGATGCATGCGATGGGTGGGGCCAGGACTATCAAAACGCCCGGCATAAACGATGGATTGGGTGGCCAGCTGCTGAAGCTCGGTCAACAAGCGGGAACGTTTCTCGTTGAGGCTGGACACCGCGCCGGCTTGCCCCGGAGGCACGCTGCTGAGCGTGGGCAGGGATGTGACGCGCTGGCGATAGGCCTCGCCGAGGCGGTCCGCCGACGATGCCACGGTCTGCCATTTCTCCCCGTCCATCGACACCTCAATCCGGTAGCCGGTTGCACGGCGATCCTCGTAAACACGTCCTTTACCCATGCTGCGGTCACGGCTCCACACAATGCGGTGGATGCGCTCCGGTTTGGAGAATTCCAGCTGGGCCCAGCCTTTGCCGGGTTCATTGGAAATCCAGCTTGCATCATTTCCATAGCGACCGTCATTGAGATGGCGGAATTGGTGCTTCGCATTCGCACCGTTCGCGTAAGTGCCTGACACTTTGACTTGTGCGCCCATCGCCACGTTTTCCGATGCATCACCCGGCGTAAAGACCTCCAACTCGTCAATGCACGGTTCCAAGCCGCTTGTGGCGGTGATTGTGAAGCGTAGAAGTTTTGCCTCTACGGGCTCGATGATTTCCTCGTTTGCGAGATGTGTCACCGGTAGGCGGAGGGCGGGCGAGCTGGGATCGGTGTTCGCGTCGCCGGCTTCCTCGAAGGCCATCACATCCGCCACGGTTGGTCCACCGCTGTCACCACCGCGAAGCACCACGATGCTTTTCGGGTTCAAATCATGTAAGCCAGTTGAGCGGAAACCGCTCCACCGCCGCTCGCCGGGCACAGCCGGCGATCCGTCCGCGAATTCACGCTGGTTCACGGTGGCGATAACTTTCTGGTCGTTCGTCGTGGCCAGGTCGCCGTCAAGATCAATCACGTAGCGCGCATCCTTCGTGTGGGTGGTCCATGCACCCCAGGACACCCAGATGCGCCAGCGGCCGTCGAGCTTGGGCTCCCACGCAAAAAAATCATCCTGCCGGCCCGGTTGCGCCGTCCAGTAGCGGTAGCTTTCGCCAAGGTTGGGCAGGCGTGACACGTCGCCTGGATCATCGGCGGCGCCTTTTTCGCGCCCGGTTGAGTAGGCGATGGGTTTGCCGCTGGTTGGCTGCTCGATCTGTGTTGCCCCGGGTTTGGCTCCGGCTGCCGGCGCCGAGCTGTCGTCGATCAGGATCACGCGTTGGAACGAGGCTCTGGGTTTGAACTCGGACAGGGCATTTTCGATGGAGCCCAATTCCTTGCGCAGCTCCTGCAGGCGTTTTTCCTGCTCGGCGGAATCTGCTGTGCGCATTGGCCGCTCGCCGTGTTTCACCCCTTGGAGCATGGCGACAAACCCGTAGTAGTCCTTGCTCGGAATGGGGTCGAATTTGTGGTCGTGGCACCGGGCACAGTTCAGCGTGACCCCGAGAAAGGTTGCTGCAGTCGTGCTCACCATGTCGTGCAGTTCATCGGCCCGCTGGTTGGCGGTCAGGACGGGATCCTTGCTCTTGACCGTGTCGTTGGCGCCTCCCACGAGGAATCCGGTGGCGGCGTCCATGCTGAATGCATCGCCCGCGATCTGCTCCCGGACAAACTGGTCGTAAGGTTTGTCCTCATTGAAAGCCTGGATGACGTAATCGCGATAAGGCCAGGCATTGGCGCGCATGTTGTTTTTCTCGAAACCATCGCTCTCCGCGAAGCGCACCACATCGAGCCAGTGCCGTGCCCAGCGTTCCCCGAAGCGCGGTGATGCAAGCAGCCGGTCGATCAGCTTCTCGTAAGCGTGCGGGTCCTTGCTGGTGGCAAAAGCTTCCACCTCTTCCGGCGAAGGCGGCAGGCCGGTGACGTCGAAATAGGCGCGGCGGATCAACGTGCGACGGTCGGCCTCCGGAGACATTCTCAATGCGGCTTTTCCCAGCGCTGATTTGATAAACGCGTCCACGCTCCCTTTTGGCGAGGCAGGCAGGGGCTGGAACGCCCAGTGTTGCAAGCGCCTGTCGACCGTTGCGGCCCTGTCGGCCGCGCTCTCAGGCCAGACGGCGCCCTCATCGATCCAGGCTTTGACCATGGTGATTTCCTTTTCCGACAGGGCTTCGCCCTTGGGGGGCATTCGTTCGGAGTCGTCCTTCGTCGCGATGCGCAGGAAAAGGGGGCTGTTCTGGCTGTCCCGCGGTTGGATGGCAGAGCCGCTCTCGCCGCCTTTGAACGCAAACGCCTTGGCGTCGAGGCGCAGGTCGGCTTTCTGCTTTTTCCCGCCGTGGCACTCGATGCAATGTTTCTGCAGCAGCGGGCGGATGTCTTTGTCGAAGTCTGCGGCTGGCGCCCAGGCGGCCAGCGTGAGGATTCCAATCACATTGAAAAATTTCACGACAGGATCTCCTTCAGGATGTGCCCGTGAACATCCGTCAAGCGGCGTTGCGCCCCGTTGTGGTAGTAGGTGAGATGCTCGTGATCAATCCCGAGCAGGTGCAGCACGGTGGCGTAGAAGTCGTAAACACTCGCCACGTTCACCACCGAGCGACGACCAAAGTCATCGGTCTCACCGTAGCTCACCCCACCTTTCACACCCGCGCCCATCATCCAGGTGGTGAAGGCGTCGGGGTTGTGGTCGCGGCCGCTGGTGCCGTCTTGGTGCGTCGGCATCCGGCCAAACTCCGTGCACCACAAGACCAGCACGTCGTCGAGCATCCCGCGCTGTTTGAGATCGGTGAGAAGTGCAGCGGTCGGTTGATCAAAGATCGGACAGTGCCGCTCGTAATCCGCCTTCAGCGTCTTGTGCGCGTCCCAGTTCAGCAAACCATCCACCGCACTCGCCCGCGACGCGCAATAAAGACTCACGTAACGCACACCGCGCTCCAACATGCGCCGCGAGAGCAGGCAATTGCGGGCGTAAGCGGCCTTGAGCTTGTTGTTGTCGTTCGTGCCGTAAAGCTGATGCACGTGCTCGGGCTCGCGCGAAAGATCACTCACCTCGGGCGCGGCGAGCTGCATCTTGGCCGCGAGTTCGTAGCTGGCCATGCGCGCCCGCAGTTCGTCGTTCCCCGGATGCGCCGCGGCGTGCTCGGCATTGACGACCTTCAAAAACTCCCGCGTCGCCTCGTCTTCCTTTGGGCTTATCGTCGCGGGCCGCGCGAGGTTGCGGAGCGGCTGCTGCGCGGCCATCGCGACGGCCTGATACTGCGCGGGGAGAAAACCATTGCTCCAGTTCGCCTTCCCGTTCGGCGGCTCGCCGCGAAGATCCTGCACCGCCACGTAGGTCGGCAGATCGCGGTTCATGCTGCCCAACGCATAGCTGACCCACGATCCCGCACTGGGAAAACCCTCGCGCGTGAAGCAGGTGTTCATGTTCACGCAGCCCGGCCCGTGCGTGTTTGTCCGCGAGATCATCGAATGGATGAACGCGATGTCGTCCACGTGCCGCGCCATGTGCGGCAGCATCGAGGAAATTCTCTTTCCGCACTGACCCGCTGCGACAAACGGCCACGGCGATTTCATCAGGTTGCCATTCTTGCCCTGGAAACTGACCTCAGCCTCCGCGCCCGGAAGCGGCGTGCCGTGGAATTTCTCCAACATCGGCTTGTGATCCCACAGGTCCATGTGCGACGCCGCGCCGGGACAGAAAATCTGGAGCACCTGTTTCGCCTTCGGCCGAAAGTGCGGCCGCAACAAACGCCCGCCCGACTGGGCGGCGACAGCGGACCGGAGAAACTCATCGCCAAACAGTTGTGCCAGCGCGACCCCGGTCGTCATGCGGTTGAGAAAGCCGCGCCGACTCAGGTCAAGAAGCTGGGGGATTGTGGGTTTCATGACATTGCTAGTTTACCCGGTTACGGAGCGGCTCGCCATTCAGCGCACGGAGAATCTCCCGCGCGGCCTTGGTCCGAAACTCCTCGCAACCTTCTTCACAATAAAATGCCGTGTGCGGATTCAACAGCAAGCGGTCATGCGCGGGATGCTCCGGATCACGCCACGCACGGATGACCGGTGAATCCGCCGGCGGCGGTTCCTGTTCCAGCACATCGATGCCCGCACCGGCAAGATGGCCGCTCGCCAGCGCCTCGACCACCGCGGCCGTGTCCACGATGCCGCCGCGCGCCGTGTTCACGAGAATCGAGCCGCGTGGCATCCGTGCGATTTCCTTCGCGCCGATCATCCCGCGAGTCTTGTCGCTCAGCGGACAGTGCAGGCTCAGCACATGGCCTTGATTGAGCAGTTCCGCGAGTGAATCCACGCGCCGAATCGCGAGCGCCTTGTCCAAGCCATCCGGCACGAACGGGTCGAAAAACACAACATCGAAGCCGAACGCCTTTGCCCGCAGCGCCACCGCCGAGCCGATGCGTCCGCAGCCAACGATGCCGAACACGCGTCCGCGCAGCCGGTGAATTGGAGCGGCCTGCCCGACGTTCCACGCGCCCACACCGCGACGGAGCCGGCTGTTGAGGAAGTGAGTGCCGCGCGAAAGCGTGAGGGCCATGCCGAGCGCGGAATCAGCCACCTCCTCCGTGCCGTAGTCGGGCACATTGACCACCGGGATGCCCCGCTCGCGGGCCGCGACAATGTCGATGTTGTCATAGCCGACACCGGGACGAACGATGATGCGACACCGCTTCAACCGACCGATCAATTCCCGGTCCAGGCGAAGATAGTGGTAGATCATCACCGCGTCGGCATCCTCGATCTGGCCGTTAAGTTCCGTCTGAGAACGCGCGTTGAGCGCCCGCACTTCCGCATGTCCGTCGAGCACGCGCCGCTCGCAATCCAGCGGCTCGGTGATCAGGTCGGTGACGATGACTTGCGGGAAATGGCTCATGGCTCAAGCGGGAAAGTTGTGGTTCGTGCCGTCCGACACCCGGGTGTCACGGACGCAGGCTTCGGAAACATCATGGGAGCGCAGCCAGTGCCGCCTTGGTGGAAATGGTCCTGGCACGGGCGCGTGCGCCCTCCGGCGCAATATCGGGTGTGTGACTTCATGGGTGAATAGGATGCACGCGATACATTGTCATCTCCCAACATCAGAACCACCTTCGCTGCGGGGGGTGCGCAGGAACTGGATCAAGTCGGCCAAGTCCTGCCGGCTCAGACCGGCCTCCAGACCTTCGGGCATCAATGAGAGATGGGACCCGCGCAGGGATTCGATGTCGTGGCGGACGATGGCGCGAGTGGACCCGTCCGCAAGCTTGAGCGTGACACTGTTGCCCGCCTCGCTGGTGATGAGGCCGTAGAGTTCCTCGCCGCTGTTGAGTGTGACATTATAGGCGAAGAATCCGGGCTGCACGTCGCTGCTGGGGTCAAGGATGTTGATCAGCAGTTTCTCCGGCGGATGCCCGACGACCGAGCGCAGGTCCGGGCCGACCTCATTGCCGTCGTCGCCAAGCTTGTGGCAGGAAACGCAGAGTTTGACATACACCGCCCGGCCGCGCGGGGCATCGCCTTTCAACACAAGCGCGGGACGGAACTGCTCGACGATTTGCGCACGACTGGATGTGCCGGACTTGAACAACTGGTTCGCCAGTCCGCGCACACGTTGCGACTGGTGCCGCTGCAACTGCGCGCGTCGTGCGGCATCAAACGCCAGCGGGCTGACGCGGTCAGTCTTGACGCCTTCGAGCAGGCTGAAAGCCCACGGTTCACGGCTCAACAAGGTTTCGAGCATGGCAGCGCGAATCTCCGGCGAGGCGGCGGGCCAGTGATCGAGCAGGCGCGCGGGAACCTGGTCATCGCCGGTCATCGCCAGCGAACGCACGGCGACACGCTGAATTTCCGCGGAGGTTTGCGGCGCAAGCCAGGTGCCAAGAAGCTGGAGCGCCCGGGCGCGCTGGGAAGGGTCGCGGGCGAGCAGCCCAATGGCGGCGGCGCGGTCTGCCAGCGGAGCCCCGGCATCGTCGGCAACACTCAAGGCGAACGTGAGCAATGTTTGCGCGTGGTTCAACTGCGTGGAAAGTGCGTCGTCAGCAGAAGCCTTTTGCAGCTCGGCGGGGGAACTCCTCCGCCGGGCCAGCAGCTCAAGAAAACGCCCGAAACCTTCCAGTTGCGCACCGCTGAACCGGCCATTGGTTGAGGCCAGCATCGGTTCAAGCAGGCGGGCCAGAGACCCGCGGTCGGCGAGTCCCAGCGCGAGCGTCATCAGCGGTTCGGAAAGACTGTCCTGCGCCGGACCGCCCGCCCTCACGACGGCGTCCACCAATGCAGCGCAATGTGGCACGGCGGAACTCAGGACGGCGGCACGCAGAAAAGGATCGGCGTGATCCGCAATGGCGAGCTTTGACAATGACTGGCCGGCGGCGGCGTCCTTCCATGCGCCGAGGCTGAAGGCCAGTTGCAGACGCACCTTTGGATCGCTGTCGCCGGCGAGCTTCGCAGCGGCGGCCATCACACCGGACGAGGAATGGGTCTCGGCCAGCCGAAGTGCGTTGATGCGAACGCCGGGATGTTTGTCCCGCAAGGCACGCTCGACCACTGCGGGTTTCAAAGCCTGCAAACCATCGAGGGTGCAGAGCGCATGCAATCGCGTGAGTGGACTGGCACTTTCAAAGGCCGTTTTCTCCAGCAGTGGCAAAGCCGCCTTGTCGCCCTTCCACAGGAGAAGCTGCTGCACCTTGTCGCGCACCCAGCCGTTGGGTGATTCCAGCGCGGCGACAAGTTGCGCTGTGTCCCTGGCCGCCAGGTTGACTTTAGCCTTTGGTCTTTCACCTTTGCCATTCACCGGCACGACGCGGTAGATGCGCCCCCTGTCATCGCCTTCGCGGTAATGGGGCAGGAGCTCCTCCTTGCCGCCGGCCGGCAGCCATTGCGGGTGCTCGATCATGTAGCGATACATGTCCACGACCCAGAGGGCACCATCAGGGCCGGTGCGTGTCATCACCGGGCGACACCAGCGGTCTTCGCTGGCAAAGAAATCGAGCCTCGCCTCCTCCGGCGCGCGGCGGAAGTTGAAGCTCACGCCGTCGTCGCCCAGGAGGTTGTGCTGGACGAGATTGTGGAACGGCTCGCAGGTGAACGCGTGCTGCTCGTTGCCGCGGCCGAAGAGGCGTTCATCACGGTAGATCATGCCGGCGCAGGCGGAGGTGAAGCGACCGGCCTGGTCAAAGCTGTGAAAGCGCTTCTCCAGGGCGCTGGCGGGATACACCCTGGGGTTGCCCGGCGTGATGATCTGGCGCAATGGACTGGGCGCGGCGATGTGTGGATTGCGGCGGAGATAGCGGTCGGGCAGCACGTAATGCCAAAGCGGCCAGGAGTTTTGCGTGCCAAACCAGCTTCCCCAGTCGTCGCGGTTGCGCCCGAATTGTGTCGGGCCGGATTCGGGTTCGATCTCGCCGGTGTCAGGCCGGAAGCGGAAGTCGCGGCTGCCAAGCTCGATTTCCTTCCCGGTGAGCCTGGAGACGATCTTGGTCTTGTCGCCGTAGCCGGCGTGGTGGCCACCGTTGGCGCAGTAAACCCAGTTGTCGAGGCCCCAGCGCAGACCATTGATGCGGAGCTGCTGGTTGCCCTCAAAGAAACCGGTGAACAACACGAGGCGTTCGTAATACCGTCCATCGCAGTCCGTGTCACGAAGGAAAAGAATGTCCTGCGAAGCCGTCACAATCACACAATCGCGCCAGGTGAGCAGGCCGGTGGGAAAATTCAGTCCGTCCGCAAACAAGGTGGATCTGTCGTAGCGTCCGTCGCCGTCCATGTCCTCCAATACACGCACCCGTCCACCCGCTTTGCCCTTGCCGTCCATGCCCAGCGGATAGTCCGCCATCTCGACGATCCACAAGCGCCCGCGCTCGTCCCAGTCAATGGCGATCGGGTCCATCGTCAGCGGTTCGGCGGCGACGAGTTCGACCTTGAACCCGGCCGGGACGTGAATCTTCTGAAGCGCCTCGACCGGGGAAAGCGCCGGAGACTGGAGCGGGGGTGCCTGCTTCTTCACCCCAGTGTTCCCTCCCGATGGCGGTGGGGGAGAAGATTGGGGCGTTCCCACAGCCTGTCCGGAGGCCGTGTGGATTTGCTTTGCCTCATCCGCCGTCAATGCGCGGTCAAACATGGCGAACTCTCCCAGAAAACCCTCCAACGGTGCGAACTGATCACTGCGCGCACCGAGGAAGAAATCCTTCACCCCGGCGGTGCTCACGGCTGCGTTGCCGGTGAACTCCACTTCCTGGACCCCATTCAGCCACGCCTGCACCCGTGTGCCATCACGGACAAACACAACGTGGTTCCACGTGCCCGGCGGGATCATCGTCCGCCCGGCCACGACCTCGTTGCGTGCATTGCCATTGAAGAAGATCAACCGCCCAGTGAGTTCATTGCGATGCGTGCCGCCGATGCCCACGTGATCCCCGGGCGCCTGATTGTCACCGTTCTTTCCCCGTGAGAAGAGATAAGCCGTGACCGGCCGGGAGTCGTTGGCCAGATCGTTGCGAAACCAGAAGGAGATCGAGTAGGACTCGCCCAGCGTCGATGCTTGCGAACGAATGCGACCGTTCTGAAACGCGGCATAAGTGGCCGGGGACAAAAGGACATCA
>CAYQCZ010000036.1:0-11750 GCA_964415955.1 uncultured Verrucomicrobiota bacterium
CTTGGTTCCAAAATCGGGCGTGGCAGAATGTTGCCGCAGGACAGCAGCCGGTCAATTGAGCTTTGCCTTGGTTCCAAAATCGGGCGTGGCAGAATGGCAATCGCCATCCCACGCCCGATCAAGCAGTTAGACGAGGCGGCGATTGCCATTCTGCCACGCCCGATAGCTACCAGAGCTGGATTTGCTCAGGCATTTCCTCTGGTGGCACTTCCTCTGCCGGTGAGCCGTGGATGACATGGCTGGCCTCCCACTGCACGCGGGTGAGGAACCATGCGCGCACGGATCCCTCTGGTGGCAGGTGCTTTTTCAGCCGGTCGAGATGCGTTTCCTGGCGGGCAAATGTCACGCAGGAGCGCGCATAGACACTCCACTGCACCATCAGGAAGCCGTCATCAATCAAGTATTGGCGGAATTGCGTGGCGCGTTTCCGCTGTTCCCTGGTGCCGACGGGCAGGTCAAATGCCACGAGCAGCCATCCCATTTTGTATCGGTCCGGGTCCACCGGAGTTGGCAGGCGGCCATTGGCCGGATTCGGGCTGCCATGGGCGATAGGGACGAACCGCGTTCTCCATCACCGCACGGCGAAAGCTGCGGATCACGCCTTCAATCACCCCCCGGATTTCCAGCGTGAACTCAAGGTGTTCCACGCGCTCCAGCACAAACCCCGTGACCCAGGCGCGATATTCTTTGGTCACCTGCCACATCTCCGGCTCCGGATGCTGGCGCGTCCATTGCCACACCCTCCAGTCCACACAGGGACGGAACGGTTCCATCAAATCATACGCCAGTGGCGTTGCACGTTCGCGCGGCGCATGGGAAAGGCCCCATGTTGGGTCAAGGCCGACGGCGAAGAGTTTCTGAAGCACGGTGGAAAGCAGGACGGCGTAGCCGTAATTGAGCAGGGCGTTGATACCGCCTTCCTCGCCCGTGTTGCGGTGGAAATTCTTCTGCGGGAGTGCACGCCCAAACACGTTCCAGAAGAGGCGGGCGCACACGGCCTCTTTGTGAGGGTTTCTTGACGCTGAGTTGCGTCTGATTTCAGTAAGAACAGCGTCATCAGGGGCGATGTGGCCAGCGAGCAGGGCCTGATTCTGGCATTTGGCGTCCACGGTGCGCCGCCAGAGCGACTCGCGAACGCGTGGTTCGAGGTCGAGGACGGCGCGGGTGAGAAGCGTGTCCGTGCTGCGGTTGGCGGGAAGCACCAAGCTCACCGGCTTGAATGATTCGCAGATGATGAGCGCGACGCCGTGCTTGGCGGCTTCAAGGAACAGATGGCTGTGGATGGAGGCGCTGAAGCTGGTTATGAGGATGGCGGCCACGTCCTCCAACGGCAGCTTCCGCTCGCCTTCGTCCGTGCGGCAGGTTAACTGGCCGTCCCGGCACGAAAGCGAGCAGTTCGGGGCATCAATGCTGACGATGTGGTAGGACATCAATCTTCGGCTGCCTCGCTCGGGAGCCCAATCAGCGGGCAATCGATGCATTCGAGTCCAGCGGCCAAGAGCGAAGTGAGGCGGACGTTAATCTTGTGCCCTTCCGTCTTGTTTTGCAGCCGGACGACATCGGGGTAACCGATGTCCAGAGCCACGCCCGTAGCATTGTTCTTCGCGGAGAAGACGCGCCATGAACCCTTAAAGTTCCCAGATGGGACACGGATGGTCTGGCCGTTTCGGATCACTCGCGGCGACTGTCCCCCGTTTCGTTCTTTCAACTCTGCCAGCCGATGCCACACACGATGCCACGGAATGACCACAAACTTTTCCTCGTCCTCGGGCGCGTGATCGAGAATCGCGACGCCGAAATTGTCGGTGATGACTCGGACGCCCTTTTGCCGTTGCAGTTTCCCGCCGCCGTTGGTGGGTGCGAGACCGAGGAGCTTGCCGGTCGCTTCCTCGGTTGCTTTGGATTCGGGGCGGACACCTGTCTTGGGATCGCGCGGTGCCTTTTGCGTAAGCTCCACGCGACCGTCTTCACGAACTTGGCAGATGCCCCGGGTGTTTTCTTCGACCTTGATGCCGCTCATGTCGGCAGGGACGTGCTGGACGACGCGTTTCTCGGCTAGACGTTTGCGGACCTGTTCCTTCAGTTCTTCCGGCAAATCGGCGAGGCGCATGCGGCCTTCGCTGTCGCGTTGGTAGAGACCGGTGGCGCGGAGCAGGGCGGCCTCGGTATCGGTCGGGCGACGCCGGGTCATGGCGAGCCAGAGCCGGCGCTCGTCACTGGCCGCTGCGTCGTGTCCGGCTTTCACCATGGCACCCCAGACCGCGCCGTTGCGCGGGAAGTAGAGCGCCGACAGGCCGAGGACGCAGGCATCAAGGGCGTGGTGGAGGTGCGTGATGCCGCGAATTTCCTGCTTGCGCTTCGGCGTCTTGCCGTCCGCCTCGAAGATGGCCGGGTTTGCCGCGCCGAGGCAGCCGATCAGCTTCCACGCCTTACGGACTTCGCCGGTGACGGAGCCGGGCAGGGAAATGACAGGCGGGCGTTCCCCCGGTTTGAACTGGCGTTGCAACACCTGAGCGCCGAGACGGACCAGATGGCTCGTGACGGTCAGGTCGCGAGGTGTGAATTCCTTCTCCTCGTAGTGTTCCGTGAGCAGTCGGCGCTGGCGGCGCTTCTTCCGGTTCTTGTCATCCTGATGTCCCTTCCGAACGTCGAGTGCATTGACATGCTTCAAGTATTCGGCGAGCGGGAGGATTGAGAGTTGCGGTTTGCCGGGCACCGGTTTGCCGCCTTCATCGCGAATGAACTCCATTGCCGTGCGTTTGCCCTTCCACTTGTTGACCTCCTTCCAGGTGACGACGAGCGAGTCAAGCGAATCGCTCTGTCGGTCGGCGTGGGGGATAATGTGTTCCTTATCCATCGCGCCGTTCAACAGGTCGTCGAACTCAAAGACCTTGCCGGTATAAGGACAGGTCCAGTCGAGGTCCTCGGCCACACGGGCCTTGCGGATCAGTCCGGCGGTCACGGGCATGCCGCGCCGCTTGCAGGCCTCCTCCACTTTGACGGCAACACCTTTGAAATCTTTCAGCCGAATCCCGAGATCTTGCTCTTGTTCCTTGCGCGTCTTTCCTGAGAGATCACGCAGGTCGCGGGCGACCTCGATGGTCACGGAGGCTATGCGCGTGGCGTCGCCGCTGGCGAACTCCGGCGCGGCGATCAGATCTTTCTGGAGGCGTTCGAGAATGAGCAACCGGTGGCGGATGAGGTGGTTGTTGGTCTGTTCGGCGAGGTTGCGCTGGAGTTGGGCTTCCTTCAGTTCGTTGGTTTGGCACAAGCACCCACGCGGTTGGGTGGTGGACTTCTCGGCGCGAGGATCCCAGCCTTTCATGACCTCCTCAATGGCCTGACGCAGGATTGGGCGGGCATACGGAGCGCGGCCAGATTGAAAGACGGCGGTGAGTTTCTCGTCGAGCAGTTCATGGCGGGTGGTGGAGGACTGCTTTTTGCCTTTGCGGGTGTTGGCGGCGTCGAGCAGGCGCTCAACCTCAGCATCGAACGCCGTGGCGGCCTGACCGTCGAGCCAGCTCCGAACTTCAGCCAGTGTGACGTTTTTTCCGTTGGCGAGTTTGCCCTTGAGTCGCTTGGCGAACTGCGACGGCAAGGCGGTGAGCGCCTTGGAGAGTTTGCTGTTGGCGATCTCGCGTTGAACGGGGTCAAGCACCAGCGCCTTCTCCGCGTCCGGGTGCATGAGCATGTTGGCGATGTTGCTGCGGTCCCAGCCGGTGAGCGCGTGGATGGCTTTCTCGAATTCCTTCTTTCCCATCGAGCCGGAGGCTTCCGCCTGTTCCGTGATCTTTTGTCGCTCATCGGCGGTCAACGGGCGCGTGGTGCGGTCGGCCTTGCCTGCGCCGAACACATTGGCCAACTGCATCGCCCAGCGGAACAGGAGGAACTCGGGCGTGGCCTTGGCGGGGAGCTTGGATTGCTTGGCCGCCTCGTGGTTCGCGTCCTCGGGTGAGAACCCCGCTTCCAGCAACTCGGCGTGACGTCGGGCAAAGTGGATCGGGCAGACCCCGATGATGCGGTTGTCGAAGCGGGGGATCATCTGCCCGAACAGCAGGCCGCCCATGTAGCGCTTCGGCAGCGTGAGCGAGGGACATGCGACGGTTTTCCACGCTTCCCGGTCGCGCATGGGGTCCGGTTGGTCGCCGAGCAGCGTGCGGATGAGTGCGTCGTCGAGCTTGGGGAGCTTGCTTCGGAGCGCGGTGAGCAGGGCGTGGACCTCGGGCCACACGACGGTTTCACGAGGGAAGGCGGCGTTCAGTCCCTTGAAGTGCGCTGGCTTGGTGTCGCGCTTCTTCTGCTGCCAGAGGGCGGTTTGCTCTTCATACCACTTCGTGTAGGCGGCGATCGTTTCGGCCATCGTCGTTGTGCCGAACTGCTTCATTGTGTCGTGAGCGTGTTCGACCTTTTCGGTGTCGGGAACCTCATCCACGTCCACCTGTGCTGCTTCGTCGCCCCGGTTCGCCCACGGCGGGGCGAAGTAACCGCGGTTGTGGGCATACCAGCGGAGGATTTCCCAGAGGTCCGGCCAGCCAATGGTGGGCAAAGGTTTGCCGTCGCGGGTGGCGGCAAGGATCTCTGCCGCCTTTTGCCACGAAAAACTGTCGCCCTTGCCCTGGTCGTGTCTGACCTTCAGGTCCGTGGCTGACATCACCCCAAGATGCGCCAGCAGGGCTTCGATGCGGGCGATGCGCTGGCGGGTGGCTCGGGCGTGGCGGCGTTGCTGGCGGTAGCTCCGCCGTTTGATGGCGAGGCAGTCGTCCGCGCCGAAAATCACGGCACCGGTCCCAAGTATCTCCGGGCTGGGCGCTGTGGCGGTGGGAGATTGGCGCAGCACAGCCCAGCCGATGGAACTGTGGCCGACGTCGAAGGCAAGGTGCAGGTCCTTGTGAGGTGTGGATTTTTTATTGGCGTTCATCATGTTGTGGGTTTATTTCTTGGCCGGAACCAAGACAAAGTGAGTGATGCAGACCGGTTCCCTGGGTGCCAGTCACCTACACCGTGGAAAAACAGCATCCTCTTAGTTTCATCAGCCCGGGTCGCTCCCGGGCTGATTTCTTTTGAGGCTTTGCGCACATGCTTGTCCGCTGGCTGGGGCTGAGGCGGCTGGCCTGACAGCAAGTCTACATGGCATCGGCTGTTCATGAATTGATGTTCCCTCAGTCCTCCGGTGGTGCCTCCAAACGCGTTCCTTGCGGCCCTCGCCGTTCCCTGAGTGTGCCTTCTATTACCGCCAACACCGGCGGGCATCAACCCGTTTCTTGATGAAAGCTGAGTTGTGATGGTCTCGCAGGTCTTTGCGCTCCCTTGTGTCCAAGTTGGGCTTGCGCGGCATGGGGGGCGTTTTTATGGTCACCACACCATGAAACGATTTGCCGCGTGCGCCGCCCTGCTGCTCCTGACCGTTCCGGGAAGGACGCCGGTTGCCGCCCAGGATTCGACCTCCAACGCCGCGTTGATCGCCGAGCGCCGCGAAATGGAGGAGCGCATGAAGCTGCTCTCTGCCGTGCAGTCGGACATGCAGCAGATACTGGCCAAGCAGGTGGTGCTCGAAAAACGCATCGCCGACCTCCAGGAGGAAATGCGCTTCATGAAGTCCGAAAGCGCGCGGGATGTGGCGCGCTATCTCACCCGTGAGGATTTGAAGCGGATCGACACCGACCTCAAGAAGCTGGCGGATTCGATCAAGGATGTGGACAAGAACCGCGAGGCGGACAAGAAACTCATGCTGGAGACCATCGGCCAGATGGGCACGGCCATAGGTGAATTGAGAAAGCTCATCAAGGTGTCGGCCCAGTTGGACGCCACGCCCCCGCCCCGGCCGTCCGTGCCCAGGGATGAACCGGCCCCGGACCGGCCGCCTGAGAAGATCAAGGCCTTCTCCCACAAGGTCGCGTCCGGCGAGACGCTTTCCGGCATCATCCAGGCGTTCAACGAGAAGCTCAAGGAGGAGGGCTTCGCCAAGCGCATCACGTTGGATTCCGTGCTCAAGGCCAATCCGCGGTTGAAGCCGGAGCGCATGCAGATCGGGCAGGAAATCCTCATCCCTGACCCTCGTGACTGAGGCGGCCAAAGAGTCATCGGGCGGGGATACGCTCCTGCGGCGTCTGTTCAGCGTCCGGGCCATGCGCCGGGCGCATCTTTATCTGGGATGTTTCTTCGCGCCGCTGCTGCTGTTCTTCATCCTGAGCGGGTGGTATCAGACCGTGAATCCGGACCGTCTGAAAACCGCTGCGGATGCGGAAACATTCCTCCAGAAAATCCGCACCGTTCACGTGGATCAGATTTATCCCGGTGAGAGCGAGTTCGACCATCCTTCGTCTCCAAAGCTCTTCCAGCGGCTTGTGGTGGTGATGTCCGTGGCGGCCACGGTCACGATGCTGCTGGGGGTGGTGCTGGCGTTCAAGGTGTCCCGCCGCACCTGGCCGGTCTGGGTGTCACTGGGGCTGGGCATGCTGGTGCCTGTGCTTGCGCTCTGGCTGGGGCAGGGTCGTTGACACCTGCGCGGCTTGTTTCTACGGTGGTCCCGCCATTATGAATGCCCTTCAGGATTCCTTGATCGAGATCATCCGGCGCACATCCGCCGAGATTCCAGACGATGTGCACCAGGCGATCCTTGCCTCATTGGAACAGGAGCGGAAGGGCACCATCGCTGAAAGCGCCCTCAAGATCATCGACCGCAACATCGCGCTGGCGAAACAGAAGTCCCAGCCCATCTGCCAGGACACCGGCAGCATCATCTTTTACGTCGATTGCCCCGTGGGCATGGACCAGGTCGCGTTTGAGGACGCCGCACGACAGGCGGTGAAGCAGGCGACGAAACTGGGTTACCTCCGGCAGAACTCGGTGGATTCAATCACCGGCGTCAACGACGGCACCAATGTGGGGCCGGGGGCACCGACGATCCACTTCCATCAACACAGAGATGATTCTCTCCATGTGCGGCTGATTCTCAAAGGGGGCGGTTGTGAAAACGTCGGCGCGCAATACTCGCTGCCCAACGAGAAGCTCAAGGCCAACCGCGACATGGACGGCTGCCGCAAGGCGATTCTGGATGCCGTGCTTCAGGCGCAGGGCAAGGGCTGCGGGCCGGGCATTTTGGGCGTGTGCATCGGCGGCGACCGCGCCACGGGCTATGAATTCAGCAAGCAACAGTTTCTGCGCCGGCTGGACGACCGCAATGATGTCCCCGAGTTGGACAGTCTGGAGCAGGACATCCTCAAGACCGCCAATGCACTGGGAATTGGCCCCATGGGTTTTGGCGGGAAGACAACGCTGCTTGGCGTGAAGATTTGCGCCGCCAACCGCGTGCCGGCCTCGTTCTTCGTGAGCGTGAGCTACATGTGCTGGGCCTATCGCAGGCAGGGGGCCGTGCTGGGTGGCAGTGGGGAAATCTCAAACTGGCTTTATTGACGAACCATGACGCGTCTTACTTTTCCATTCACCGAGGAACAGGTCCGCGCCCTCAAGGTCGGGGACGAGGTCTCCATTTCCGGCATCGTGTTCACCGGGCGTGATGCTGTGCACAAGCATCTGCACGAGGGCGGGGCGTTGCCCGAGGGGGTGACCCTGCGCGATGGCATCATCTACCACTGCGGTCCCGTGATGATGAAGCAGGAGGACGGCTCCTACAAATGCACCGCCGCCGGCCCCACCACATCCATCCGGGAGGAGCCCTACCAATGGCAGATCATCCGTGACTTCGGTGTGCGTGGGGTCATCGGCAAGGGCGGCATGGGTGAGCGCACGGTGGCGGCCTGCAAGGAACATGGCTGCGTGTATCTTCACGCCGTTGGCGGCGCGGCGCAGGTGCTGGCCGAGTGCGTGAAAAGGGTCCGCAATGTCTATTTCGACAAGGAGTTTGGGTCGCCGGAGGCCATCTGGGAGCTGGAGATTGAGGATTTTCCGGCGGTGGTGACCATCGATGCCCACGGCAATTCGTTGCACAAGGAGGTGATGGCTGCCAGTGCCGCCGAGCTGGCAAAGCATCTCTGATTCCACGCGCGGGTCGTGACCGCCGTTGCGCGGGAGCGGAGTTCACTCCCGGTCGGGCCGGTCCAGTCCATCACCCTCCGGCAGGTTTTCATACGCGGCGAAGTGATCCGGTCGCAGCGGCTCTGAAATCTTGTTCTCTTCATCGAGCCATTGTCCCAGATCCACCAGTTTGCAGCGCTGGGAACAGAACGGCCCCCAGCGGCTGGCAAACCAATCGCCGGTTTTCTTGCAGGATGGGCATCGGACGGCACGCATGGGCGGATGATGCACCGGACGCGCGGTGCGGTCCATGCCATGATGACTCGCTGCGGGCGGGGTCGCAAACACCGTTGCACCGTGAGGGGCGGCTGACTATGCTGCCCCCATCTCCTTATGAAACGAGCAACGGTCGCGTTCATCATCCGTGGCATGGTTTTGGCGGCAGGCCTCGTGTTGCATGGATCTTTGGCACATGCGGACGACTGGCCCCAGTGGATGGGCCCGCAGCGTGACGGTGTCTGGCGGGAGAAGGGTGTTCTTAAGGCGTTTCCAACGACCGGACCGGTGTTGCGGTGGCGGACACCCATCGGCACCGGCTACTCCGGGCCCGCAGTGATGGGAGGGCGTGTCTATCTCATGGACCGGGTGGCCTCCACCCAGCCCAAGGGGCAGAACTTCGAGCGCGGCAAAATACCCGGTGCGGAGCGTGTGCTTTGCCTGGATGAAAAGACCGGCGCCATCCTCTGGAAGCACGAGTATGATTGTCCTTACGATGTGAGCTATCCCTCCGGTCCGCGGGTCACACCCGTTGTGCGGGATGGACGCGTTTACACGCTGGGCACCGAGGGCCACCTCTTCTGCCTGGATGCAGACAGCGGAAAGGTCCGGTGGGCGCGCGAGTTCAAGATGGACTATGGCGTGTCCACGCCGCTGTGGGGATTTTCCGCGAATCCCCTGCTCGACGGCGGGAAACTCATCTGCATGGTCCGTGGCAGCGGCACAACCGTTGTGGCCTTTGACAAGGATTCCGGCAAGGAGCTGTGGCGCGCGCTTTCCGCGAAGGAGCCCGGCTATTGTCCTCCGGTGATTTATGAAGCAGGTGGCAAACGCCAGCTCATCATCTGGCATCCGGAAGCGCTCAACTCCCTCGATCCCGAGACGGGCAGGGTGTATTGGAGCGAACCGTTCAATGCACGTTCGGGATTGACCGTGGCCATGCCGCGACTCATGGGTGACAAACTGTTCGTCAGCTCCTTCTATAATGGATCGATGATGATGCGCCTGAATGCCGGCGCACCCAAGGCCGAGGTGCTCTGGCGAGGAAAGAGCAGCAGTGAACGCAACACGGATGGACTGCACAGCCTGATATCCACGCCGCATCTGGAAGACGGTTACATTTACGGTGTGTGCAGTTACGGCCAGCTGCGATGTCTCAAGGCGGACACCGGCGAACGTGTCTGGGAAACCTTCCAGCCGGTGGTCGGCAAATCGGAACGGTGGGGCACGGCCTTCATCGTGAAACATGAGAATCGCTTCTTCCTCTTCAATGAGCTTGGCGACCTGATCATCGCCCGTCTCAGCCCCTCCGGTTACGAGGAAATCAGCCGCGCCAACCTCCTTGAGCCGGCCAACACCGACCCGCGCCGCAATGTCGTCTGGTCCCACCCGGCGTTTGCGCACAGGTCGGTATATGCCCGCAACGACAAGGAAATCGTCTGTTACTCCCTGGCGGACGAAGCGGCCTCCGAGTAGGAGCCTGTCAGGCAACGGCGGGTTCGCTCACTCACGCCCCCTTGAGCTCACGCGCCCGCTGCTGTCTCTGCCATTCGAGGTCCGGCGTGCGAACCTTGTAGAACATGTCCGGAAATTCGACCGCCCAGATGTTGCGCTGGAGCCGCCAGTTGTCGGGTGCCAGGTCCCGGGCCTGCTTCCACTTCGCCAGCGCCGGCTGCGGTTCGCGCAGGTTCCAGTGCAACAGGCCCCAGACCTGCAGCACCACCGCATTCTTTGGCTGAAGCCGCGCGGCCTGCTCCACCTGCGCCAGGGATTCCACGCGCAAGCCCGACTTGTCCAGCTCCAGCGCCAGTGCGAGCCGCGCCTCCCAGTCCTCCGGCTTCTGCGCCACACGCGTTTCCAGGGATGCCCTGTCCATGCCCGCTGACAGTTCCTGTGGACGACTGCGAAGCGTCAGCGGCGGTTCCTTGAGCAGTTCCATCATGCGTTGAATGGTTTCCGGATGCGGTCCGGCCGCAGTGAACCGGATGATGCCCACCTCATCGATGAACGCGCTGAACGGTGAGTTTTTCAATCCGAACAGCCGGCCCACCACATCGGCCTGATCCACCGCAACGGTGAAACTGACCGGCTGCCGGGACACGTAATTGCGCACCATGGGCGGCCCCTGCACGTCTGCCGCCACCGAGAACACATCAAACTGCTGGTCCTTGAGGCGTTGCTGCACACGGTCCCAGACGGGCAGGTCGTTGCGGGAACCGCACCACGTGGCCCAGTTGCTGAGCATGACACGTCGTCCGCGAAATGTTGAGAAGGCGGCGGTTTTTCCATCAAGGCTCATGACGCGGAAGTCCGGCATCAACTGCCCCGGGCGCAACGGCAGGGTGATGGTTTCCGTGCGCGGCTCGATGCCAAAGGACACTTCGCGGCGGTTGGGTGAAAACTCGGACTTCATGCCCAGCGCCTTGGCCATCGGCCCGATCATGACGAACAGGTTCTGCGCCTCGCGCCTGAACTCCTTCACGGTCGCGCACCGCTCCTCGTAGCACACCGCCACGAGGTTCAATCCCGGCAGTTCTTTCGCCGCGATGCCCGCCTTTGCCAGCTCCCTGGCTTCCACGTGCGACTGGCCGTTGCGCTCGATCACCGGCAGCGTGCCCGGGGTGCCTCCTTGTGCTGCGTCGCACACGCACGCGGGCGCGATCACCGCACCGGTGGTGATGTGTTGCAGGAACGCCCGGCGTTTCATGGCGGCCTCCTTAGCACGCGATCAGCCCCGCTTCAAAGGGAAATACGGTCGCCATCCTTTCGATCGTCGGTTCAACGAGCCCGCGCCCCCTCCGTGCCTTTGCCGATGGCATTCCTCCATGCGAAGCGTTCCTTCAACGGGTGCGCCAGACCCAGCGCAGCCGCTGCGATGGCCTTTCCTATCACCGGTGCGAACTTGAACGCATGGCCGCTGTCGCCGGCGGCGATGACCAGTCCCGGCCTTTGTGGATGGTGGTCGATCAGGAAATGGCCGTCGAAACTGTCGCAGTAAAGGCACAGTCGCGTGCCTGACAGCGGAGCTTCGGCCAGATCGGGCAGTGCCTCTTCGAGGAAACGCCGGCAATGTTCGACCTCTCCGGGCAGCACGACACGCGGGTTATCCGGCTTCACCGTGCGCCCGGTTCCATGGTTGGCCACCTTCAATGTCCCGTCGTCGAGAGCAGGAAACCCATACCAGCCTGTGCGCGCAATGTCCGCCGCCCACACCGGGAACAAGGGTGCCTGCCATCGTTTCGGGTCATCGACCTGGAAGTGGAATACTGGCTGGCCTGTGACGCGCAGCAGACCCTGCAAATGCGGCAGCAGCCATGGTGTCCATGCGCCGGCTGCGATGATGGTCAGGTCAGCGGCCAATTGTTCTCCCGAATGCGTCAGCACGCCGCCAATCTTCGATCCTGTTTCCAGCAAACGGTGAAACGCAGTCTGTTCTCGGATGATCACGCCGGCGTCCTGCGCAGCTCTTGCCAGGTGCCGCATGATCTGTCCGCTGGCGG
>CAYQCZ010000036.1:11786-15122 GCA_964415955.1 uncultured Verrucomicrobiota bacterium
CCAGCCTCCAGTCGGGTTGAAGTAACCATCCGCATGGCCGCTGTGTCTCCATGCAGGAAAACGTGCCGCCATGTCGCTGGCTTTCAGACGCTCCAGTTTGTGCCCCCGCCCGGTCAGCAGTTGGAAACTGTCGTGTTCGAAACCGCCGGACTGCATCGCCTCACGCCGCATCACGAGAAATCCAGTTTCGTGGTAAAGTTTTTCACCGAACCGGATGTTCCACTCCCTCCATCCTGCAATCGTCTCCTCACCCCACGCCGTGTATGCTTCATCACCGCCGTAATCCATCCGCACCACCTTGCTGATGTCCGTGGATGCCGCCACATCGCGCGGGATGACACCCGCCTCCATGAGTGTCACGCGCGCACCGTGGGATCGAAGTTCCAACGCCGCCGCCACTCCGAAAAGGCCGCCACCCACGATCAGGACGGACGGGCAGGGGCTTGAAGTGGTGCGCACCGGTTGCATGGCTCAAAACAACGGCATGGGCGCATCTGCGGCAAGCGCAGACTCGCCTCGCGCATGGCTGCTTGAGCTTTGCCGGGGCAGCCGATACGTTGCGGACACTGCACATGAAACCATCCTTGAACCTCCTTCTTGCCGTCAGCGTGCTGTCCATCAGCTCCGCTTCCCTGCCGGGGCAGGCGTCCAAATCCAAGAGCAATGCCAAAGCCGGCCCGGCATTGCAGCCCAATCCGCGCAAGCTCAACCCGCCGCCGGGTGTGGTGGTGCCTGCCGATGTGAAGGCCGAACTCTCCGCCGGTGTGGCTGCGCTTGGGAAGGAGATCGACGCATTGCGCGGCTCTCTCAAATCGAAGCCCGAACTTCTGGCACTGTTGCCGGATGTGCAGATCTACTACAACGCTGTCCGCTACGCACTGGAGGACGATATCTTCACCAGCACAAACCAGTTCAACTCAGCCCGTGAACTGCTCAAGCAGGGAGCGACACGCGCACAGCAACTGTCTTCAGGAAAGCCTGCCTGGAACACCAAGGCGGGTTTGATCGATATCAAGAAACAGATGGAAACTGCTGCCGCCTCATCCGCTGCAAAGAAAAAGCAGCCGGCCCCGCCTGCGCTCACACATGTGCCACTTGTGCGTGGTTATGTGTCAAAGATCGACGGCTCGGTGCAGCCCTATGGATTGCGCATTCCTCTGAGTTACTTGACCGGTGATGACAAGAAGCGTCGGCTTGATTTCTGGCTGCATGGTCGCGGTGACACCTTGAACGAGATCGCCTTCATCGAGGGACAGCAGAAGGGCGGAGGCCAGTTTCTTCCCGAGAATGCTTTTGTGCTGGAGCCTTACGGCCGCTTCATGAATGCCTTCAAGTTCGCCGGTGAAGTGGATGTGTGGGAAGGACTGGCGGACGCCCAAAAGCATTATCCCATCGATCCGGATCGCATCTTGATGCGCGGCTTTTCCATGGGTGGCGCGGGCACGTGGCATCTGGGAGCACATCATCCGGACAAGTTCGCCGCCGTGAATCCCGGCGCGGGCTTTGTAGATGTGAAGAACTACCAGAAGCTTGGCGACAAGCTGGACACCATCCCTTGGTGGGAGCAGAAGCTGTGGAACCTCTACGACCCGCTGGCTTGTCCGATCAACCTGATCAACACCACGCTTGTTGCCTACAGCGGCGAGGAAGACACCCAGAAAGCCGCCGCCGATCTCATGGAAGCTGCCCTAGCCAGGGAAGGAGTGAAGATGACCCACATCATCGGCCCCAAGACCGGTCACAAGTATGAGCCTAAAGCGAAGGAAGTGGTGGCGGGTCTGGTCGATGCGGCCGCGGCGAAAGGAGTCAACCATCAGCCGAAGAAGGTTACACTGGTGACGCACTCGTTGAAGTTCAACAAGGCGCATTGGGTGACCATTGAGGCGATGGAGAAGCATTGGGAAAGGGCAATAGTCAGTGCTGAATTATCAGGTGATCGGGTGAATGTGACTACATTTGGAGTTGCGGCCCTCCAGTTGGATTTACCCAAGAGCGTCACTGTCAATATTGATGGTGTCGCATTGAATTCCTCACAGCTCCGCTATTCCAAGAGAGGCGCCAAATGGTTGCCCGATGAACTGCGTTCCGATGCCTTTCCTCTGTCGAAGAAGCACAACCTCCAGGGCCCCATCGACGACGCCTTCATGGATTCGTTCCTGTTCGTAAAACCCACGGGCAAGCCCATGAATCCACAGGTTGGCAAATGGGTGGACACGGAGTTGAAGGAGGCCGTGTTTCACTGGCATCGCTTCTTCCGAGGACAGGCCCCAACGAAAGATGACAACGCCGTTACAGACGATGATATCAAAAACAGCAACCTCGTTCTCTGGGGTGATCCTTCCTGCAACAAACTGCTCGCGAAGATCGCCGACAAGTTGCCCATCAAGTGGACCGAGAAGGGCATCGTGGTCGGTGGCAAGACCTACGATACGACGAAGCATGTCCCTGTGTTGATTTATCCCAATCCACTGAACCCTTCACGCTACGTGGTGATCAATTCCGGATTCACCTTCCCACAGGTTGCCGCGTCCTCGAACTCGCTCCAGACACCCAAGCTTCCTGACTGGGCCATCCTTGACATGAGCGTGCCGCTGATGGATCGCGTCGGCGGCAAGGGCGTGGTGGATGCGAACTTCTTCGGTGAAAAGTGGGAATTGACGACCGACCGATAACGGCGGCCATCCTGCTTCTCAGGCTTTGCCGGTTGAAGGTGTGCGCATGCTTGGAACGACCCAGCCGCATTGCCACAGCATGCGCGGCAGGTGAAAAAAACTTTTCCACAGGTTGCCCTTGGTGGTGGCGGATAGTGTTCCGTCCCGGTGCAGGTAACCGAACCACTCGCCATGCTGCCGGTCTGCGAAGTGGCTGAAGCTCCAATCATGCGCCCGAGCGTGCCAGTCGGCGTATTTGGATTCACCGGTCAGCCTGAAGGCCATGGCGGTGGCGATGAGGAGTTCGCAGTGCGGCCACCAAAATTTCATGTCATGCCAGTATTCCTGCGGCGGCTTGTTCTTCGCATCGCAGAAGTAGAGCAATCCTCCATGCTCGCGATCCCAGCCGCGCTCCCACATCCAATCGATCATCTGGCAGCCCTGTTTCACGAGCGTCGGATCGTTGCGGTGGGCAGCCTCCTGCAGGATGAACCACGCTGCCTCGATGGCGTGGCCGGGATTGATCAGGCGTCCGTCGGCGTGGTCCACGAATGACCCGTCTGGCGCGACATGTTCGAGCACACAGCTCATCTCCGGTTTCACAAACAACCGCTGGATGTCATCGATGCAGCGGGGGGTGTAAAAATCTTTCTGTAAATTGTCTTTCTTCCACTTGGCACCACCC
>CAYQCZ010000037.1:0-9263 GCA_964415955.1 uncultured Verrucomicrobiota bacterium
TAACGCATCAGTTGCAATCTCCAAAGCGCTCGACTTGCAGCGCAAATATCTAGTTCGACAGTTTGTTTCAGCCAAAGCTTCGGAAGCACTGACGATGCTGGGACGGCACTCCTACAGATCTGAGATGCTTCACACCGTAGCTGCATTAGCTGCTTCAAAGGGAACAACGAATGTATACACGACCTTCGTTGAACAGGTTGCTTTCTCCAAAGCGCTTCTTGAAGAGATCCAAACAACCCGTTCGAGCTTGGATGCCGACAATCTCGAGCAAACGTCCACATTGCTTGGGCAAATTAAGTCGCTTCAAACGGAATTGAGCATGTTAACTGGCGGATCGCCTGATAAAGTGATCGTGGATACAAGGAGGCGAGAATTACAGTCCGAGCTGAACCAACTTGAAGCTCAATTGGCCGAGCGCAATGCCTTGGTGGCCCAAGCCATCTGTGAGCGTCATTTGTCCTTGGTGGACATCGCTCGCAGCCTGCCGCTGCAGACCGTCCTGGTGGATTTCGTCCATTATCACCGCTACGACTTTGCCGCCCGGACGAATCAGTGGCGGGAAGCGCGTTACGCCGCTTATCTGACCTTTCCGCTGGCCGCTGACTCCACAAACATCGTCGTGGAACGGGTGGATTTAGGCGAGGCCGCGCCCATCAACGACGCCGTGGCGCAGGTCAGCCGCCTGCTGGCGGACGGGCGCATCAGTCAGAAGCTGTTGCAGCCCGCCTTGCAGTGGTTGAGCAGCCTAGTCTGGACGCCGCTCGCGCCCCATCTGGCGAACACGAGCCATGTCATTGTCTGCCCCGACGGCCAGTTGGGTCGGATACCCTTCGAGATGCTGCCCGTTGCGGATGGCAGGTATTTGGTGGAGGAAAAGCTCGTCAGCTACGTTGGCAGCGGTCGGGAGGTGGCCCGTCTCGCGATGAGAGGCGATGTGGGTTCAAAGTCCAAAGCCGAACGATCCCGTCCGCTGGTCATGGGCAACCCGGATTTCGACTTCGATATCCCCGGTAGCAGCCGGCGTGAGCCGGCTCTGACACCCGCCACTCAACCCTCAACTCCCAACCCTCAACCGGGAAATCAGAGCCTCGTCACCTCGGCTCCTACCGGGAAGTTCCTCAGCCGTGACTTTGCGGGCATAAGCTTCGAGCCGTTGCCTGGTTCGGAGGCAGAGGCGCGGTCAGCGGCTGGATTGCTGGGCGATGGGACGGTCTTGAAGCTCGGTGCAGAAGCGCGCGAGTCGGAATTGAAGCGAGTTGTTTCACCACGCGTGCTGCATCTGGCCACCCACGGCTTCTATCTGACCGATCAGGAGTTCAAACGAACGAATGCCGCACCCGGCTTGCTGGCAAACAATACGTTTGGACCGGTCAGCAGCTTCATGGCTCGACGGAGTCTCGCCCCACCGGAGACGGACTGGGAAAATCCCTTGATCCGCTGCGGCATCGCGCTGGCCGGAGCGAATCACGCAACCAATGCGACGCAAGCCGGGGCTGGCGGCATTCTGAGCTCCGAGATGGAGGACGGCATTCTCACCGGGCTGGAAGCATCACTTCTCAACCTGCAAGGCACGGAGCTGGTCATCCTGAGCGCGTGCGACAGCGGGGCGGGCGACGTGAAGACTGGCGAAGGTGTGATGTCGCTGCGGCGGGCCTTCCGCATTGCGGGCGCGGAAACGGTGCTGGCCAGTCATTGGCAGGTGAACGACGCAGCCACAAGCAGGCTGATGACGGAGTTCATGCGGCGCTGGCAGGCGGGTGAACCACGAGCGCAGGCATGGCACGAGGCGCAGCTTTCGCTGTTGCGGTCGAAAGGGGAGAAGGACGACTACTCCAACCCTTTCTTCTGGGCTGCATTCACACTGACCGGACAGTGGCGTTGAGATTCATCCGATCACCACTCGCCCATCTTGCCGAAGTGCACTTTCGCAGCTTCGCGGAACTTCGATCCGGCTTCATCCATCTGCCTGAGGACTTCGTCGTAGGGTTTGCCTGAGGCGCTGCGGGCCGCTGGGATGACGGTGTTGCACTCGTTGCTGTCCATGAAACGGGCGGCTTCCAGCAGGTGCTTTTCCTCGCCGGGTGGGATGGCTAGGAACCCATGCTTGTCGGCGTGGATCAACTGGCCGGGTTGAATCCTGCGACCGAACACCTCGACCTCACAGCCCCAGCGGACTGGACAGGAATACGCATGGCCCACGCACATGCGGCGGGCGAGTGCCTTGAATCCGGCGTTGGTCATTTCGTCCAGATCACGCACCGCGCCATCCGTGATCGTGCCCACGCAGCCGAGCGCACGATGCGTGTTGGCATTCACCTCGCCCCAGAACGACCCAAGCACCTGGGGCTTGTCCAGATCCTGCACCACAACGATTTTCGGCCCAGGCACGCCGGCCACGTAACGACGATATTCGCTCCACGCTCGAGGATTGGCCGTTCGATGATCCTTCTTGCTGGGCTCGAAAACCAGCGTCACAGCGTAGCCCACCATCGGCCCCATCTGCGGCATGAAATCGCGCACTTCCTCGAGGTTGAAGGCATCGCGGGCGGGATCGTGTGTGGTGATCTGTTCCCAGCCGTTGTAGATCGTGGGTGTGTTCCAGCGTTTGAGCTGGAGCAGGTCGGCGTGGGAAAGCGGCATGGGGTTGCTCATGGCGTGGAATGGTCGGGAAAACCCTTTGGCACGTCAATGAGCGGAAAGCGGAAAGCGGAAAGCGCCCTGCAAATGAAGTGAAGGCCTTGCAGGATATGGTGTGAGAGGGGGGGATCACCCGCTGGAGAAATGAGGGACAGGCTGCAAACCTGTCCTGCGAAGTGGAGTTTTCAATCCACGAACATGAACTCGTTGCTCATGAACAGCGCATGAACGAGCACTTCCAGTCCGTTCATGGGCTTTTCATTCCACGCTTCCGATGCCTGCATGAAATCCCTTCGGGCATCCCAGATGCCCGCGGCTTGATTGCCTGAAGGATCGTCCAGGCGAATGACCGGAGCCCAGACGAAATGATCGAAGCGGCTGTCTTTCCCGCCCTCCACGATGAAATCAATGACATCACCCGCCTGCACTGCAACGCGGTTGAGATCGGTCCTGGCCGTGTCCTCATGCACCTGCCACCGGCCCAGTTCACCCCGTCTGCTGGAGACGATGATGCCCTGCACCCCGTCGCCCTCGGCCAGTTGATGGCTCAACACGCCCTGAATGCTGATGCGTCCGCTCACAGGCGAAACCCACCGGCGGATGCAGGACTGCGAGGTGTTGCGACCCGGGTGGCCGCCGTTGGCGTTGTGGGAGAGGAATCCCATTACCTTGTCCGGAAGGTCGGTTCCGGCCCGCCACGCGCCATCGTGGAACAGGGTGAGGCGTTGGAAGCCTTTTGCCTGCTGCCGCGCGGGGTCGTATTCACCAAAGCCGAACTGCCATGCAGGCTCCTTGAAACCGGCCTCGTTCGCTTGAGCCACCAATTCACGCGCTCCTGCGAGTTCAGCGTCGGAAGGACTGCGCTGCAGCACGGTTTTGAAGGCGGTGGCTATCAATGTGTCGATTGGAGCCGTTGTCGCGCCATCCGGACTCGCGGCAACGAATGCCGCCTGCTCGCGCACGAACTCGCTGTTCAGGAAGAACAAGGCGCGTTGCGGTACGGTGGTCTCGAAACGGCGCACGCACAGCGTGTCGGGCACTGGAAAATCAAAGATGGTGAACAAGCCCGGGACATCCTGACGGTCGATGTAGCCGTAGAGCGTGCGGCGTGTGTTGAACGGCCTTTCCGTGAGCACCACGGAGGCACCACCGATGCTGCGGTCCAGACGTCCTGAAATGGCCAGCAGCGCATCGCGCATGGATTCAAACCGGAGACGACTTGGGTTCATGCGCCAGAGAAGCGTGTTGTCGGGATCCTGAGATGATTGGGCGGACTGTGTGCGGCCGCTGCTTGCTTGTTGATACACGGCGCTGGTCATCAGCAGGCGGTGAAGCTTTTTCTGGGACCATCCGTTGTCCATGAACCATGTGGCCAGCCAGTCAAGCAGCTCAGGATGCGAGGGCGGTTCACAACGTGTGCCAAGATCACCCGATGTGCGGACCAGTCCGAAGCCGAAATGATGCCGCCAGATGTGGTTCACCAAAACGCGGGAGGTGAGCGGATTGTCAGGTGAGGCAATGGCCCGTGCGAGTTGCAGCCGGCCGCTGCCATGATCCAGAGGAATGGTGCCACCGCCGCTGGCGAGTTCCAGAAAACGCGCACCGGCGGGGCGTCCAGGCATGCCCGGATGGCCACGGACGAACACATGCGCCTGGACCGGATGAGGGGCATCGGCCAGTCCGAGGGACATTTGTGAGCTTGGCAGATCAAGCCAGGCCAAGGATTGCAGGCGGGCTTCAGCCGTCTTGGAACGCGCCGTGGACTGGTGTCTTCGGATGTCTTCGCGTTCATGGACGAAGACTTCGCGGGCGCGAACCGATGCGGGGTCTTCGACGGTTTCCAGCGAGTTGGTGAACACACCGTAAAGGGCGTAGTATTCCTCTGCGGACACCGGGTCATGCGGATGATCGTGACAACGGGCGCATGTCACGGTGACGCCCATCAGGCCGCGTGAGACCACGTCGATGCGGTCATCGATGATGTCATGGCGGTTGTCGAGAAACGTCCGCCCCAGTGTGAGAAAACCCATGGATTGCAGCGGGCGCGGGCTGCCATCGGGCAGGGGCAATTGATCGGCGGCGAGCTGTTCCAGAATGAACTGATCGTAAGGCAGGTCGTCGTTCAGCGCGCGAATGAAGTAATCTCGATACCTGTGCGCATCTGAGAACCGCTTCTGGCCCTTGGGCAGATACCCGGTGGTGTCGGCGTAACGCGCCACATCGAGCCAGTGTCTGGCCCAGCGTTCACCGTAGTGAGGTGAGGCCAGCAGTTCATCCACAAGCCCGGCGAAGGCATCAGCCACCCCAAGCTTTTCACAGCGCAACTGAAAGGCCTCCACTTCAGCCATGCTGGGTGGAAGGCCTGTCAGATCAAAACTGGCGCGGCGGATCAGCGTGCGTGGATCCGCCATGGGGGAGGGTGAAAGCCCATGTTGCTGGAGTTTCTCAAGGATGAATGCGTCCACGGGCGTCCGCACCCACTGCCTGTCAGTCTGCGGCGATGGGACGTGAGGCCTGCGGACCGGCTGAAATGCCCAGTGGTTGGTCAGAGCCGCCGTATTGCGCGGGAATTTGTCCGCAGCAGTTGCGGACAGCGACAAGAGGAGCATCAACCGCACCACGGCGATGACAGGCACGCACTGGATGGAGCTGGTTTCAATCACAGTCAGGCAAACAGTTCGTGTCTCACCTTGCCATAAACATCAGTCAGGCGGAAATCACGCGAGGCGTGACGGTAGGTGAGGCGTTCATGGTCGAAGCCCATGAGGTGAAGAATCGTGGCATGGAGATCATGCACGTGCACTGGCTTCTCCACGGCGCGGAAACCGAATTCATCCGTGGCCCCATGGATGTGGCCGCCCTTCACGCCGCCACCCGCCAGCCACATGGTGAAGCCGTAGTGATCATGGTCGCGTCCGGTGGCGTTTCTGGTGTCGAATCCATCGGTGGGCAGTTCCACCGTGGGTGTGCGGCCAAATTCACCGCCCCAGATGACCAGCGTGTCCTCCAGAAGGCCGCGCCGTTTGAGGTCGCCCAGCAGGGCGCCGATGGCGCGGTCGCATTCACCGGCAAGCTGTCGGTGGTTTTTCTCAAGATCTTCGTGGCTGTCCCATGGCTGGCGCTGCCCATGCCAGACCTGGACAAAACGCACGCCACGCTCAACAAGGCGTCGCGCAATCAGCATCTGACGTCCCTGGATGTCATCGCCGTAGAGGTTCCGCACGGACTGCGGCTCACGTGAAATGTCAAAGGCATTACTGGCATCCATCTGCATGCGAGAGGCCAGTTCAAAGGATTGGATGCGCGCCTCCAGCCGGGCGTCGTGCTCCCGTTCGCGCTGGTGTGTCCGGTTGAGCCACTGCACGTAGTCCAGTTGTTTCCGCTGGAGGCCGGATGGAAGGTTCTTGTTGCGGATGTTTTCGAGCAGTTTGCGGACATCGCGGTGCCGGGAATCGATGTAGGTGCCCTGGAAGGCGCCGGGCAGGAAGCCGCTCTGCCAGTTCTGCGGACCCTGCACGGGGTAGCCGTTGGGACAAAGCACGACGAAGCCGGGCAGGTTCTGGTTCTCCGTGCCCAGCCCGTAGGTGATCCATGAACCGAGGCTTGGGCGCGACTGCCGGGCATCACCGCAGTTCATCAGGAGCAGCGAGGGTTCGTGGTTGGGAAGGTCGGCAACCATCGAACGAATGACACACAGGTCATCCACATGACGGGCGACACTTGGGAACAGCTCGCTTACCGGAAGACCGCTGCGCCCGTGCTGGCGGAATTTGAAAGGCGATGGAAAGGCGGCACCGGTCTTGCGCTCCGTCTCGAGGTATTCCATGGGGAGCATTTTCCCTGCATGACGCTCCAGCAACGGCTTGGGATCGAAGGTGTCCACCTGGGACGGGCCGCCGTTCATGAACAGGTGGATCACACGCTTTGCGCGCGGGGCGAAGTGCGGCTGCTTCGGAACATGGGGTGCATCGAAGGACAAACTGTGGTTCGCGCCGGCGGTGTCCGTCCTTGCAGTCATTGCCAGACCAATGGTTCCCATGCCCATGCCGCAGCGGGTGAGAAACGAACGTCGGCTGAGGACGTTCAGCGAATCCATCGCGTTGAAATGACCTGGATGCATGATTGAACGGGCGCGGGCTTCAACATGGCTAGGTTAGAAACTGCGGGTCGCGCTGTCAAAAGCTCACGCGGCGACGGGGGCGGGCCGTCCCAGGCCTGCGGAGATCAGCCCGGTTTTTTGCCGAGCCACCGCACGCATGCCCAACATGCGACGGTCCCGGCCGCCAGGCCCAGGCCGGCCGGCACGCCAGCTCCGACGGCGAGATAACCACAGACCACGGACACCGCTGCCGCCACCACAGCGTAAGGAAGCTGTGTCCTGACATGGTCCATGACCTCGCAGCCACTGCTGAAGGCGGACACGATGGTGGTGTCGCTGATGGGCGAGCAATGGTCTCCAAACACGGCACCGGCCAGCACCGCACCCACAGTGGTGACAAACAGCGGCGCCACAGCCGCACCCTCCGTCAGTCCAGTCATTTTCACTGCCAGCGGAATCGCAAGGGGCATGACAATCGCCATCGTGCCCCAGGAAGTGCCCGTGCTGAAGGAGATGAGCGCAGCCGTGCTGAACACGAGCGCGGGCAGAAGCGACGGCGAGAGATGACCGCCAAGGAATGCAGCGATGAACTTCGCCGCACCCAGTTCCTTGATCACGCTGTTCAAGGTCCAGGCGAACACCAGAATCAACGTCGGCAGGAACATGTGTTTCATGCCTTCGAAGAACGTGGCGACCACGCCGCCATGTTCCTGATGACTGCAGCACTTGTTCATGCCCATTGCCAGCAGGGATGCCAGCGCCGTCACCCATACAAACACCAGGGCGGCATCGGCCTTGCCGAAGGCTTCGATTACTCCTGCGAGTGTGAGCGGGGCATCCATTCCGCCGCCCTGAAGGAACAAGCCAAGGAAGACACCGCCGACGAGAACGATGATCGGAATCAGTGCCAGCCAGATGGATGAAGGGCGTTTGTCAGCGCTGGCTGCGCCGTCATCAGCCTTGGGTGGATGCGCCTTCGTTTCAGCCTCACGCATCGGACCAAAGTCCCTCCCGAGCCAGATGGTGAGGAAGACGATCAGCAGGATGAACCAGTTGTAGAAGCGTGAGGGAAGGCTTTGGACGAGAAGTTGAAAGGGGGAGAGTTGGGCTGCCGCAGTCAATCCAGCCTGGATGAGCCCGTCTCGAATGACGCTCATTTCATAGGCCACCCATGTGGATACGAGCGCAAGTCCGGCGATGGGCGAGGAGGTGGAGTCCACGATGAAGGCCAGTTTGGCACGGGACATCCCGACGCGATCTGTGACAGGTCGCATGGTTTTCCCGATGAGCATTGCGTTGGCGAGGCCATCGATGAACACCAGCCAGCCAAGCCCATAGACGGCCAGACCGGCGTTGCGACGGTTTCCGGCCCGTCCAACGAGCCGTTCTGCCAGCGCCTTCATCCCGCCGCCTTGGTTGAGCAGCTCCACAAAACCGCCCATCATCAGCGTGAACATGAGCACGCTGATGTTCCATGGATCCTTCAAAGCGGGGATCATGTGCTTTGAGAAGAGTTCAAGGAACGCGCTGAACACGTTGCCACCACTCAGCAGGACGGCTCCACTGAATGCGCCCAGAAACAGGGACAGGTAGATGTCGCGCGTGACGAAGGCCAGACCAACCGCCAGTGCGCTGGGCCACAGGGAAGCGGGGCTGGAGCGTGGTTCAGGAACGAGCAGCCACGCAAACGTAAGCAGAACCGCGATCCAGAGAATGGCAATACGTGTCCGGCTCATGTTGGCGGAAGGATTCAACCGCCCTCAGCCGGAATCCTCCAGCACGAAGTCCGGGTTTGTCGCAAGCTCCGTGGATTACTTGGCAATCGGTGCCGGCTTGCAAGGGAACAGGCAGCCCGGTAGATTGTGAGCCATGACCGCAGCTCAAATCATCGGCGAGATTAGGAGACTTCCCGCCAGGGAGCGTGCCGAGGTGGAGGCTTTCATCCGGTGTGATGAATCTGCCGTGCGATTGTCCTCCTCCGAGCTCGGAAGACTGGCAGGGCAGCTTGTGGAAAATGAAGACTCAGCCAATGCCAGCGAACTTGAGGAGAAAATTGTCGCCGGCTTCTACGGCAAGGCGTGAATGCCAAAAGTCCGGAGGCACAATGTCCCTGAGCCGGTCCTGCGGCATCTGCTCACGCGCATTCGTCAGCGCGAGATTTCCCACACTCAACTTGAGTTGCTGGCCCAATGGCTGGATTCAGAACCCACCGTGCCTGCTGGGAGGTGGTTCCGAAGATTCCCCGACATGATCGTTTGTGGAGAAGGTGAACTGCTCAAAACTTTCCTGATCAAGAACCAGACGCCCACCGGGGAGGAAATCCCGTAATCGTGCCACCATCGGTCTGTTACTGCCCCAGTATGTAGGAGAACATCAGTGGTGCGACGATGGAGGCGTCGGATTCGATGATGTATTTGGGCGTGTCCACTCCGAGCTTGCCCCATGTGATCTTTTCATTGGGCACGGCACCGGAATAGGAGCCGTAGCTGGTGGTGGAATCGCTGATTTGGCAGAAGTAACCCCAGAG
>CAYQCZ010000037.1:9273-15053 GCA_964415955.1 uncultured Verrucomicrobiota bacterium
CACGCCGGTCCGTCGCAAATCCTGATGCAGCATGGGCACCACGCAAATGGGGAAGTCGCCCGCGATGCCGCCGCCGATCTGGTAAAAGCCGATGCTTCCGCCCGCGCTCTTTGAACGGCCCTTCATCGTTTTGGCATTCGTCGTATACCACTCGGCCAGTTCGATCATGTATTCGATGCCTGTGCGCACGGTGTGGACGTTTTTCACGTCGCCGCTGATGCAATGCCCGGCATACATGTTGCCCAGTGTGGCGTCCTCCCAGCCCGGCACAAACATCGGCAGGTTCTTTTCGCAGGCGGCCAGCAGCCAGGAATGCTTGGGGTCGATCTGGTAGGATTTCTTCAGTTTCCCGCTGCGAAGAATCTTATACATGAACTCGTGCGGGAAGTAGCGTTCGCCCGCCTTGTCCGCCGCCACCCATTCCTCCAGCACGACGTTCTCGATGCGGCGCATGGCCTCCATCTCAGGAATGCATGTGTCGGTGACACGGTTCATGTGCTTGTTGAGGAGCTTTTGCTCGTCCTTCGGTGTCAAATCGCGGTAGTGCGGCACGCGTTCGTAAAAGTCATGGGCCACCAGGTTGAAGACATCTTCCTCGAGGTTGGCGCCGGTGCAGCAGATGGCGTGGACCTTCCCTTTGCGGATCATCTCGGCGAGTGAAATGCCCAGTTCTGCGGTGCTCATGGCACCGGCAAGTGTCATGAACATGATGCCGCCCTGGTCAAGATGGTGCATGTAGCCGTCCGCAGCATCCTTCAAGGCGGCGGCGTTGAAGTGGCGGTAGTGCTTGGTGATGAATTTGGAAATCGGTCCGCGTTTCATGGGCGGCGATTGTAGGAACGCGCCCACTGAATGCAACCACGGGGGGACTATTTTTGAAACGGCGGGTCCGTCTTGCGAAGGCGCCGCCTACTGCTGGGACTTCAGAAAGGCCACAAGGTCCGCGAGTTCCTGCAGGCTGAGCTGCTGGTCCAGTCCGGCGGGCATGATGGACAACTGCCCCGGGCGCATCTCGGCGATCTGCGAGCGTGGGATGCGTTGCTCGGCGTTCGGCCCGGTGACGATGTGCACGCTGTCGGCGGTCTCGTTCTTGATGATCCCGGTGTAGGTTTCACCATCCCTGGCGAGGATCATCACGGGCTCATAGCTGCGCACAAACGTGCGACTGGGAAACACGATCGATTCCAGGAAATCCACCTCGGTGCGCACCTTGCCGAGGCGTGTGAGGTCCGGCCCCAGCCGGCCTCCCTGATAACCGATCGCATGGCAGGTGGAGCAGGCCGCGCGCGGGCTCAGGAATACAGACTGGCCCCTGCGGATGTCGCCTGCGGGCAGGCTGGCTGCCAGTTCGTGGAGGCGCGCCTTTTGAGACGCAGCTTCAGCGTCGAGGCGTTTGATCAACGCGTCGGCTTCGCCCTGCACATGGGCCGGATACTTTGCCAGGCAGGTTTGGATCATGTCCGGGCGCAGGCTGTTGAAATTCCTGGCACCGCCAAGAGATGCCACGAGCTTCAAGCCGACCTGTTCGTTCTTTGTGCGGGCAAAGGCTTCCAGCAGGGTGGCAAGTTCCATGGGGCCGGCGTCGCGCATGGACGCCGTCAAGGACATGAGTTGTGCGTCCGACAGCCGCGCACGTGCGAGCACGCCGGCGGCGGCAAGGCGCAGCAACGGGTCTTCCGCGGCAAGCTGTTGGGTGAGGAATGCAAACAAACCTTCGTTCACTTCGCGCAGCCCTCCCGTGATGGCCGCCAGCGCGTCCACGCGCAGTTGCGGCGGCAGTTCCCCGTTGTTCGCCACGGATTGAAGCGCATCGCTGAAATCCATGCTGGAGTTTTTGCCAGCCGGCAGGGCGCGGATGGTGGCAACAGTCGCCCTCAGCGTTTCCTCGTCTCCCGTGGCCAGGCACCGCTTCAATCCCTTTTCCCATGAGACTGGCGCCTGTCCGGTCGATGCCTGGGCCATGGCCTCCAGAATGAGGCGGTGGGAATGGGCTGGGAGGGTTGGATCGCCAAGCACATTGGCCATGAATTCCTGCATGGCCTTGTCGCTGGCGAGGGCGGCCATCTGCGTGCGCAGTCCGGCGCGCTGGTCCTCGGCAGGCGTCAAGGACTGCAGGCGCTTGCGCAGCCAGCCGGAGAGTTCCGGACTCCATTCAGGATGATGGCCGACGATCCATTCCGCTGCACTGCGCAGTTCCGGCAGGTCATGGCTGAGCAGGGGAATGATCCACGAAGCGGGTGGTCTGCCATCGGGCATCTGGTCCAGGGCGATCAATCCTGCACGGACACTGCGGGCGGTCACCTGGATGAATGGATGGGTCTGATCGGGTTGAACTTCCTCTTCTATCAACCCGGCGTTGCGAAGGGCCCGTCCCATGATTTCCCGAATGCCGGTCGCATCGCCGGTCTCGATCATGGCGTAGATCAACGAGTGTTCGGTGACGCGGCTGGCGGGCTGGCCGGCCGCCTGAAGCAGGGCGGGCATGGAGGATTTGCCGCCGATTCTGCCCAATGCCTCCGCTGCGGCGCGCTTGTGCGGCTCGCTGGATCCATCCAGAAAACCTTGCAGCCGGCCGGCGCTCTGCCTGTCACGCAGAAGGGATGCCACATGAATGGCTGCAAGGGCGATGCCGGGATCGGTGTCGTTCATCGCCGTGCGGACCTGCTCACAGGCGCCCGTGCCACCGATGCGCGCCAGCGTCCACACGGCATTGCGCCGGGCTTCGATGGACCGGCTGCTGAAGATCACGGGGGCCAGCACTGGCAGCGCCTTTTCACCGAGTTTGCCGAGTTCGTGCATGGCGCGGCGCTGCACAAACACGCGTTTGTCTGCGAGGCGGGCAGCCAGTTCTGCGGGATTGGCGGCGGTCCAGTTCAGTTTCAAACCTCGTGGGTCACTGGTGGCGGTGCCGCCAGTTTTCCGCACCCGATAAACGGCTCCGAGGACGTCGGGTTTCCACAACTGAGAACTGGGGCAACAGATTTTATACCAGCCACCGGTGTCAACCACGAGCAGGCTGCCATCGGCGTCTTCAAGCACGTCCGTGGGATGAAAGTCCGGGTGTTCGGAGGTGACGAAATCCACATCACGTGTCTTGAAGGTGCCACCTTCAGGAACCAGCACATGCCGGGTGACCTTGTGGAGGTTGAAGTAGCAGGCAAAAAGGTTGTCTTCATAATCATCGCCGAATACGCGCGAGTCATAGGTGATGAGGCCGCAGGGGGCGGCGGCCCCCATGTGCACCAGCACTGGCATCAGGTCGCCGGTGCGCGGGTGTCCCTTCAACACGTCGTGCTGCTTGCCATAAACGCCGCCGTAGATGGCGTGAATCAGCCCGTCGCGCAGCCCATCCGCCGGTTGCTGGAAAAACGTGGTCGAAAGGATGCGCTCGCCGGAGGCCGTGAAGGCGACATCCACCGGATTGTCCATGCCGCCGGTCATCACAGGTTCGATGCCGGTTCCATCGGGACGCGCGCGAAAAATGTGCGAGGCCCGGGTGGACCACTCCCTTCCGTCTGGCAGGGTGTATTTCTGTTCTGCAAACGCGCCCTTGCACCAGTAGAACCATCCATCCCTGCCCAGATACGGGCCATGAAGATCATTGGCGCATCCGGTCAATGTCCTGCCGTCGAACCACACATCGCGTTTGTCAGCGACGCCGTCGTCATCGGTGTCGGTCAGTTTCCAAATCTCCGGCGGCGCGGCCACGTAAAGCGAGCCCTCGTAGAACATCGCACCCTCGGGAAACATCATCTTGTCGGCGAACACCGTGGATTTGTCGAAGCGGCCGTCGCCATCCACATCCTCGAGTCGCACGATGCGGTGCGGCCGGGTCTTGAGCTGCTCGGGTGCCTTCTCGGTGGCCCCTGCGGAATCTGTCACATAGAGCCGCCCGAGATCGTCATGGGCGATGGAGATGGGCCTGTTGACCAGCGGTGGGGCCGCCACCTGCTCGATGGTGAATCCTTCAGGGACGTTGATGATGAGGCCGTTGAAATTGAACGAGGCGGCAAGGCCGGCCGCCGACACCATCAGGAGGGGAAGGGTGTAGAAAAGGCGTTTCATGGGCAGTGCGGGCACAGGTGACGCAAGGATGAAACTCCTTTGTGCCGCGGGTGACAAGCCTGCCGAACGGCCTGCCCCCAGCCAAGTGACAGCCCGGTCCCGCGCTTCGCGCCTACTGCTTGCCCCGCGACCTGAATTCCTCAAGCGCCGCCTGACGCTCCTTCTGGTCGAGCCTGCCGTCTTTGTTCTTGTCGAAACGTTCGACGATGGCCTGGAGCCCCTGGCCGTCGCCCACGCCTGTGAGGATGCCGGACATCTTTGCATCCGACGCCACACCGGCGGTCAGCCGTTCGGCATCGATGGTGTAGGTGAAAAACGCGATGCACATTTCATCGGTGGTCTGCTCCCCCCAGCGGACGAACTGAGGCGGGTTGCTTGGATTGAAGGGGTTGTTGGATGAATTGTCGTATCGTGCCAGCAATTCCACCTTGCTGCCAAAGGGCAGTTTCAGAGGCTCGCGAAAGACGTAGGAAAGCTGCCAGTTGAAGTCCCAGTTGGTGACGTTGACCATGGGCAGGCTGCTGCCATCGGGCAGGGAGGCGCGCACCTTCATGGAGCGGCCCAGCAGGTGCATGTGCGGGGCCACCTCCAGCACGGAGACGTCCGCAGGAATTTTCATCTCGGCGCGCACGACGTAATTTGAATCACCCGGCTGGATGCGCAGCGCCGGATAGGCCAGGCGTGACACACGCACGCGCTTGTCCACCGGTTCCTTGCAAAAATAGATGCCGAACCGGGTCTGGTCCGTCTCCGGTTTCCCGGTCTTGTGGTAATGCACCTGGAGAATGATGTCCGCACCCTTGGGGATAAGCTTTCCATACCCCGGCGGCAGGTGGCGCACGGTCTTGCCGGGCACCCATGCATCCAGCCACTCGGAACCGGCCACGCCGGTGCCGCCGAAGGTCGAGTAACCAGGCCCCGGCGAAGCCTCATCTTTTTTGCGCGCCTTCCCGGTGGTGTCCACGAAACAAATGACATGATGCACCACCGACCGATTGTCCGGCTGCACCTGCAAGGCGGAGATCCACCGGTCTTCTTCAAACCGGGTGGGAATCACAAAATTCCGGTAGTCATCCCTGCCTTCAGCGGGCACTTCATAGGCCACCGGGGATTGGAACACCACATCCGGTTCACCCAGAGTCCAGCCCGTGGGGAACTTCGGCACCGGCGGCAGGTCCGATGCCCTGCCTTCCGGCATGCCGGCGTCCACCCATTGTTTGATCGAGGCGATTTGCTCCGGCGTCAGGCGGCGTTCATTGAGGAAATCACCAAAGCCATGCTCGGCCTTCCACGGGGGCATGAACTTCTGTTCTGTCACGCGCACGATGGTTTTGCCGCGCTTTCGGACATCCTCGTAGCTGAGCAGGGCAAAGGGGGCGACCTCGCCGGGACGGTGACAGTCTGCGCAGTTGTGGAAGATGATGGGGGCAATGTCCTTGTTGAAGGTGACTTCGGCCGATGCCTGCACTGCGGACGGCCAAACAAACAAAAGCCCGCACATCAGGCCGGTGGACAAGGTCGGGTTCAAGAAAGCTTTCATGTCAAACTTCGCCAAAATGACGTCCGTTGAGGCGGATGAGTTACCGGACCGTGTGCAATCACATGGCAACCGCTCAGCCCCTCGGGGCATGGGACAGGTTTCACCTCCACAGTCGGTCTTAGAGCCTGTCTGAAAATGGCAAGGAGTGTTGCGGCTGGGGATTTTGGCTGTGGCC
>CAYQCZ010000038.1:0-5946 GCA_964415955.1 uncultured Verrucomicrobiota bacterium
GGACGCGCGCGTGCCCACGACCGATGGACGGGAACTCCTGCTGGTGCGGCGCACCGAACCGGAGCGGGAGGTGGCGCTGCTGCTGGCGCGGCTGAAACTGGAACTGCCCCCGCAATCGCCCCCGCGGATCACGACCGCCAAAGCGAACTGAGAACGGGCAGTGTAGTGGCGACCTTTGGCGCCGCTCACGTCAAAACCCCAACAAAACGCCCCCGCCCGTTTTGCGCAAAGCTCCAGTAGCGGAAGTCGGGTTAAGACGGCCCATGCCGCCCAGGTAGGCATTTTCCGTGCCAGATGGTTTGGGAATTTTCAGACAGGCTTACAGATATGACGCCAATTCAATGGAAGCTGTTGGCCATGGAGGGCGGCTTGCATTCAGTTCTGAAAGACATGCGTGTTTGAGCGCCAGAATCTTGATGTGGCGGTCGGCGAAATCCACCCAGTAATGAACGGCAAGGCGGCCATGGATTGAGATTTCCACTCTTCTACCACGGGCATCGTGCTCATGGTAGTCGGCGTAACGGGATGGAAACTCGCGAATCCGTCGAAAGTGTGCAATCAGCCGGTCCCTGTTCCGCTTGGGCATCTGCTGGATCATCCCAATAACATCCAGGTCGATGAGCAGACGGTATTCCATCGGCCTTGCGATCAGTCCCCGAGTCGTTTGCGAACCTCGTCCAGTTCAATCCAACGGGCTGGATTGGTGTCATCAATCTTCTCCGCCAGCTCGGTTTTGAACTCCTGATCCCGGTCTGTCTGGAGGGCGACCATATAGGCAATCAGCTCGCGTTGCTCCTGAAATTTCAGGTGCGCCACCTGGTCTTTCAATTGGTCGAGCGACATGGCTGAAATCTAACTGGTCTCAAGTTGGCGTCAATGGCATGGGACGAAAGTGCAGTGTGCCCCGGTCACCCATGCAAAGCCCGGCCATCCACGGCCAAAGCGGCTTCCTTCAAGGCCTCGGCGAGTGTCGGATGCGCGTGGCAAGAGCGGGCGAGGTCTTCACTGCTGGCACCGAAGCTCATGGCCACGGCAGCTTCATTGATCAGGTCACCAGCGTGTCTGCCGATGATGTGCACGCCGAGCAAGCGATCCGTCTTTGCATCGGCCAGCGCCTTGGCGCGGCCTTCCGTGCGCCCGATGGCGTGGGCGCGACCGCTGGCGCGCAGGTGGAACACGCCTTTCCGATACTCCACTCCGGCAGCCTTGAGATCGTCCTCCGTCTTGCCCACAGATCCGATCTCCGGCTGGGTGTAAACCACGCTTGGGATGGCGTCGTAATTCACGTGACCATGTCCGGTGGCGATCATTTCCACACAGGCCACACCCTCCTCCTCGGCCTTGTGCGCCAGCATCGGACCGGAAATGACGTCGCCAATGGCGAAGATGCCTTCCGCCGTGGTTTTGAAATGCGCGTCCACCGGGATGCGGCCCAGCTTGTCCAGAATGATGCCCACGTTTTCCAGTCCGAGATTGTCCGTGTTCGGAACACGGCCGACGGACAAAAGCACCCGGTCGCACTTCAACGGTTTCGCGCCTTCATATTCCACGGTGCAGGTGCTGCCTTTGGCTGTCGCAGAAGTGACCTTCGCGCCGAGCCGGAACTCGAACCCCTGCTGCTCGAAGAGCTTCTTGGCCTCCGTGGCAATCTCCGTGTCCATGCCAGGGAGAATGCGGTCCAGAAACTCGAGCACGGTGACCTTTGCGCCCAGCCGCAGCCAGACCGAACCCAGTTCCAGGCCGATGGCTCCCGCACCGATCACGACAAGGTGCTTCGGGACTTCGGCATACGACAACGCCTCGGTGCTCGTGCCAATGCGATCCCCGGCAAGTTCCACCCCACGCAGCGGCTTCGATTTGCTGCCCGTGGCGATCAGAATGTGTTTCGCTTCGATCAGCGCGGGAGTGGAGCCATCCACTGACACCAACCCCTGCTTCTTGATCGTGGCATGTCCTTGATAACGGGTGATCTTGTTCTTCTTGAGCAAACCATCGACGCCTTTGGCCAGGGTGGACACCACCTGGTCCTTGCGTTTGAGCATCGCCGGAAGGTCGAGTCCCACGCCCTTGATCTTGATGCCATGCGCCGCGAGGTCGTGTCCCGCCGCATGAAACTGTTCGCTGGATTCCAGCAACGCCTTGCTCGGAATGCAGCCAACACGCAGACAGGTGCCGCCGAGTGCGGATTCCTTTTCCACGCAGGCGACATTGAGGCCCAGTTGCGCGGCGCGAATGGCGGCCACGTATCCGCCAGGGCCGGCACCAATGACAACGAGATCGTGTTTTTGGGTTTTCATCAGAAGAAGGAAAGGAGCATCAGATCTGCGAGCAGGATGCAGGTTTCAACACCAGGTTGGTGATCTTGGAAACAATCTTCTTGTCCGCGTATTCCGGAACGGCCTTGAGCTTTGCCCATTCCGGATCGGCTCTGAAGGTGTTCCAGGCCTTGTCCAGCGCGGCCTTGTCATCGAACACCAGCAGGTAGGTGAGATTCGGGCGGCGCTGGCCAAGGATAGTTTCCGCGAAGAACACTGGCGTAAGCCCGACGCGCTTGAAGATGTCGATCTCGCCCTTGTGAAACATCTCGATCTTCTTTTGTCCGGCCAACTCGCTGTGGCTTTCGTAAATCCGCAGTTGAACAATGCGGGAACGTTTCTCCCTGGTCTGCTGCGGCAACAGGAGCCTGGGCATCCCTTCAAAGGCCAGCAAAAGCGAACTCTCGATGCGTTCATAGGCCCGGTCCGGAGCCTCGATGCCAAGGTAGGACGCTCCGGCCTTGTTGTGCTCTGCATCCGCCATCAGTTTGGACTGGCTGTTCATGAAGGCCTCCATCGAGGCATGCGGAATCAGCACATGAAGCATCGACTGATTCGATGGCGCCTGATCCTCGAACACCCCGATGGGACTGCTGCCAAGCCGTTTCATGGCCGGAATGAAGGCATTGGCCAGATAATCCTCCACCAGCTTGCGTTGTGCGGCGTCCTTGAGGGTATAAACGCGCAACTCGTAAAACTCACGCCCCAAAGCGCCGTCGGCGGCGATGGTCTGGATGACCGTTCCCGTGGCAATGCTGGCTGTCACAGTGGTCTGGAGAAAGTTTCGACGTTTCATGGCTTGTGCCGTCCTGCGGCTGCCGGCATTCAAGCACAGATGGAATGGCTTCGGAATGAAAAACGCCCGGCCCGCCAATTCCGAACGCGACCTCGCCGTGGTCGCCAGAAAAAGCTGGCGTGCGGCATCCGCATTCCCTACGCCTTGTCGCGCCGCATCACATGCAACTGCAACCCGAAACCCCGCCGCCTTCCGATGCCCCCGGTGAAACGTCCTCGCCGAAGACGCATGCGTTCGCGGCCTTCCTCGGTGGATGCGCGGCGATGGCGGCCCTGTTCATCCTGTCGGAAAGAAATCCTTCCAACCCCGCCTCCATCGACATTGCGAACCATGCCGGATCCATGGGTGCATCAGAGCAAACCCCGGGCATCGGACGGCAGCTCGCACAGACGCATTGCGGACGCTGCCACATTGCCCCGCCTCCCTCGGCTGCGGATCGTTACACCTGGGCGATGAGCATTCTCCCCAAGGAAGACGCGCGGGAGCCGGACGCCTCCACGAACAGCCTTGCTCCGCCGCCACCCAGGCCCAGCCGCACCGAGTGGCGGGCGATTTGCGAATACTACCTGGCTGCTGCACCAGTCACCCTGCCGCCACAGACCAACCAGCCGCCGATCACAGAGGGCCTGGGACGCTTCAGGGCGATGGCTCCGGATTACCCGCGCGCGGCGGCCAACACCTTTGTGCATATTGACACCAAATCCGGCACCACCTTTGTCGGCAACCTCGCGGAGAACCGGCTGGATGTCATCGCCCCCGGAGAAGGCGTCCTTGGCACGGTGCGTTTTGAGAGCGTGCCCACCAGCCTCTGGGAAACCCGGGAGGGCATGTATGTCACACTTGCGGGCAAATATCGCTGGTCTGACGAACCGCTGGGCCGGCTGGTGTTCCTTCCCCGTCCGGACAAGCCCGGCGCCCAGCCCCAGGCCCTCACCGTGGCGGGCGAACTGCACAGCCCCTCCGCCGTCCTGGCGGCGGACTTCAACAAGGACGGTCGCGACGATCTCCTGATCGTGGAACCAGGCCTGAAACAGGGAAGCGTCTCTTGGATGGAAGCCCTGGAGTCCGGCGGTTACAAGCCGCATGTGCTCTGGAACAAGCCCGGCGCAGTCCGCGCCCACGTGCACGACATCCAGAAGGACGGCCTGCCCGACATCTTCCTCATGACCGGCGGCCACCGGCAGGGCATCATGCTCTACATCAACCGCGGCCAGGGTGAGTTCCTGCCCGTCACCATTCATTCGGCTCATCCGCTCTGGGGCTGGACGGACTTTGAACTGGCCGATTTCACCGGCGACGGCCATGTGGACATCATCGCGACGAATGGCGACAACAGCAGCGCTGACAGCCCGTATCCATTGAAAAATTATCACGGCATCCGCATCCTGATGAACAACGGGCAGAACCAGTTCAACGAAGTCTTTTTCTTCCCGCTCCACGGGGCCGCGCAGGTCGTGGCAAGAGATTTCGACAATGATGGCGACCTCGACATCGCAGCCATTTCCTATTTTCCGGACTACAAGCGTGAGCGACCGCTGGAGGCGTTTGTTTATCTCGAAAATCAAGGCCGGTTGAAATTCAACGCCTTTTCGATGCGCGAATCCCTCGCTGCACGCTGGTTCTGCATGGACGCCGCCGATGGGGATGGGGACGGCGACATCGACATCATCCTCGGTGCCATGAACGGAGGCCCCGGCGAAGTGCCCGCCCCGCTGGCCAGAGCCTGGGCGGAACGCCCCACGCCGCTGATGATCCTGGTGAACCAGACTGTGACAGGCAGCGCACCGGCTCAACCTGCTGCCAAAGGGAAGTAACAACGCTCATTTCCCGCCGTAGTAATGCAGCACCTGGCCCTGCGATGTGACACTCACAGTGGCATGTCCCCCAAAAACCGGCGGGAAACACACCAGGTGCACGAGGAAACATTCCTGACCCGTTTTGAAGTCCTTGCCTTGCTCCACTCCCGACACCGAAAACGAACTCCAGCCACGGCTGACTGCCGCGCCCCTTGCTACACGAACCGCTTGCCTGACTTGCGGATCGGACAACGCGAAGCGTGACCAGTCATAGCCAGCAAATGTGATGCTCCAGAACGTCTCCGTGAGCAGGACGAACACAGCGAGTGCCATCCAAACAACACGCCGGAAGTTTCTCCTTGCCCTGCGCTTACATTCTCCAAGCCTCGCCGCATCACAAGGCGGTGAGCTTGAATCCGCAATTGAAGGCTGATGTGCCACGTGTCACCTGCGACTGTTTTGCGGCCCCCGATAGCCTGAGAGAATCACCATTCCAGTCCCCATCGCCACGCTGAGATATCCATACAGGCGAGCGCGGTTCTTGCTCACGTCTTCCATCTGTGCCGTTGGAGGCCCGCGACGGTCATTGACTTGGCGAACCATGATAAATGCTCGTGGCCGCACCACTAGATCCAATCCCACAACAACGAACAAAACCCAAGCGCAAGAACCCAGCGTTCCAACTTGGCGAGCCGTTTCATGGAATGAAGCCCGTCAGACCTCGATCAGCATCCGCGCCGGTTTCTCAATCACTTCCTTCACCCGCTTGAGGAAGGTCACCGCTTCGCGTCCGTCCACAATGCGGTGATCGTAACTGAGCGCCACATACATCATGGGCCGGGCCACCACCGCACCATCCACCACCACGGCGCGTTCCTGGATGGAATGCATGCCCAGGATGCCGCTCTGGGGCGGGTTCACAATCGGCGTGGACAGCAATGATCCATACACGCCGCCATTGCTGATGGTGAATGTGCCGCCCTGAAGCTCGTCGGGCTTGAGCTTGTTCTCGCGCGTACGCTCGGCGAGGTCGGCGACC
>CAYQCZ010000038.1:5956-14980 GCA_964415955.1 uncultured Verrucomicrobiota bacterium
TTGAGCTTGTTCTCCTTGGCCCGCTTCGCAAATTCGCCAATGGTTTTTTCCACCTCGGCAAAGCTCAACCGCTCGGCATTGCGCAGCACCGGCACGACCAGTCCTTTGCCGCCGCCCACCGCCACGCCGATGTCGTAGTAGTTGCGATACACGATGGCATCCTCACGGATGGAGGCATTGAGCTGCGGCACGAGCTTGAGAGCATCCACCACGGCCTTCACGAAGAAAGACATGAAACCCAGCTTCAGGCCGTGTTTTTCCACGAAGGCCTCCTGGTATTCCTTGCGCAAGGCCATCACGGCGGACATGTCCACCTCGTTGAACGTGGTGAGCATGGCCATGCTCTGCTGCGCTTCGACAAGCCTTCTGGCCACCGTGCGACGCAACGGGCTCATGGGCACAACCTCCTCCTGTCGTGAACCGCCAGCAGCGGGTGCCGCCGGGGCACTGGCGGGCGCCGGGGCGTCCTTTGATGCCGCAGGTGCGCTGTCCGCCTTGGATTCCACATGCCGGATCACATCCTCCTTGAGCAAACGTCCCCCGGGTCCAGTGGCTTTCACATCGGCAGGGTTGAGCCCCTGTTCATCCAGCAGGCGCTTGGCTGCGGGCATGACTCTGGCTTCCTCCTTGGCCTTCGCCTCCGCCTTGGCGGGCTTGTCCTTCTTTTCGTCGGGAGTAGATTTGGCAGCCGGTTTGGCAGATTTGCCGCCGGTTCCTTCCTCGATGTGGCCGATCACCTCGCCCACGGCGGCAGTCTGGCCTTTGCTCTTGAGAATCTTGCTGATCACCCCCGCCTTCGGTGCGGGCAGCTCGATGGTCGCCTTCTCGGATTCGAGCATGACGACGTTTTCATCCCTGCTGACGGTGTCGCCCTCCTGCTTGAGCCAGTCGCCGATTTCAACTTCGGTGATGGATTCGCCGACGGGAGGGACTTTGAGTTCAATAGCCATGTTGGGTTGTCTTTCCGGTGTTTGTTTAGCAGGCGTTGGCTTGGGTTTCAAACCAACAATCCCTCTTCGACAAGGAACTTATGATTGCGCCGTGCGGTTGCAGCCGCTAAATCGGACGGCAACTCCGCGTTTCAGCAGTTCGATGGGACTGTCGCAAGGAGTTCGAAAACAAGCAGTCACACTATGGATCTCAAGGCATTTCTCGCAAACGGCACCGTCATCCGCGAACCGGTCGGCACCGGCAATGGTTACTGGATTGGCTGTCCCGGGCTCTGGATCGACTCCGCTGAAAACGCCCAGTATCTCACCTACCGCGTCCGGCGTCCGCGCGGTGTCCACCCGGAGCGCGGCGGCGAAGTGCGCATCGCCCGCGCCACTGATTTTGTGAATTTCACGGATGTGTGGACCATGACCAAGGACCAGGTGGACAGCGCCTCCATCGAGCGGACACAGCTCGTGCGCGGCAGGGATGGCAACCTGCGCTATTTCGCCAGTTATGTGGCCCCGGAGGATGGACGCTGGTGTGTGACCATTGCGAAGGCGGATTCCGTGGCGAACTTGAGCGTGGCCGGCATGAAACGCCTTTTCACGGCCACCGAGTTGAAGCTGGAGGGCATCAAGGATCCGTGGGTTTTCGAAGCAGGCGGGACTTACTACATGCTCCTGAGCATCGCGCTGCCCACCAGCAAGACCAGCAATGCATCGCACAGCTCGCTGGACATCTACAACACCGGCGAGTGTGTCTCCGCCACAGGCCTTGCGTCCTCCAAGGACCTCGACACCTGGCAATATCACGGAACGGTCTTCCAGCCGGGTGAAGGCGGATGGGACTGCTACTGCCGCCGGATCAACTCCGCGCTCCCCCACAACGGCAGGTTTTATGGCTTCTATGACGGAAGCGCCAGCCACTTGGAAAACTACGAGGAAAGGTGCGGTCTGGCAGTCTCCGATGACCTGAAAAGCTGGACCTGCCTCACGCCCGACGGACCACTGGTGACCAGTCCGTTTGCCACAGGTTCGCTGCGTTACATCGATGCCAGTGCGACAGCGGATGGCAAGGTGCGCATCTACTATGAGTTCGCCAAGGAGGACGGTTCGCACAATCTGCGGACGGCGATTGTCGAACCCGGCGACCTTGGGTTGAAATAGACCGCCGCTGAACAATTGCCCTGCTGCGGGCATCTACAGGCGACTTGTCCAGTTCACCTGACATTCCGACTGATGACGGTGTGGAACCCACCATGCAAACCGTCCGCCTCGCCTGCCACACCATGGCCACGCGGTTCGAGCTGGTGCTCCACGGGGAAAATCCACACCGGCTGAGGGCAGCGGGCGAGGAGGCGTTGCGCGAAATCGAGCGGTTGAACGCAAAACTCAGCCTTTACGAACCCACCAGTGAGGTGGCGCACATCAACAAGCATGCCGCCCACGGCCCTGTGCGGGTCAGTCACGAGGTGGCACATGTGATTGAGCGGGCGCGGGGTCTGACCGCAGCCACGAACGGTGCGTTCGACATCTCGGTGGCTCCGCTCATGCGATGCTGGGGATTCGTCCGCGGCACAGGCCGGCTTCCGACACGGGAGGCCGTCGTCGAGGCACAGTCTGTATGCGGCATGGAACATGTTTTGGTGGACTTGCACGAAGGCACAGTGCAGTTCGACCGGCCGGGGGTGATGCTGGATTTCGGCAGTCTGGGAAAAGGTTACGCGGTTGAGCAGGCGGTGCTGCTGCTGAGAGAAAACGGGATCACCAGCGCCCTTCTGCATGGCGGCACCAGCACGGTGATGGCCATCGGCTCCCCGCCGGGTGAGCAGGCATGGATCGTGGCCATTCCTCATCCCGATGATGCCGCGACGGACGGTCGCGGACTCGATACGGGCCATGAACAAGGCCGTGTCATTGCCACGGTGCGCCTGCGGGATCAGGCGCTTTCCGTTTCGGGTGTGTGGGGGAAATCGTTTGAACAGGATGGCCGCACTTACGGTCATGTGATCGACCCGCGCACCGGAGCGCCCACGCAGGGAGCCGTCATGGCGGCGGTCACCGGGCCATCGGCCGCGGACACGGACGCGCTTTCCACAGCCCTGCTGGTCCATGGCGAAGCCGGAGCCCCCCTGCTCCAGTCATTCCCAGACTGCCGTGGTCTGGTGGCGCTGCGTCATCCTGAACACCCGCAAGGCGTGCATTTCCTGTCCATGGGGCTGGAGCTTGTTGAATCCCTCCGCCGACGTTGAAACGAGCAACCGCAGGGCACCTTGCCATTTTCAGACAGCCACTTACACTCGCCGCATGAAACGCGAAGTGGTGGAGATCAACATCCGTGGCATCTGGCCGACGGTTCAGAACGGATGCGCAATCTTCGTGGGCAACGACGACAAGGTGTTTGTCATCCAGGTGGACATCTCGATGGGCAAGGCCATCAGTGATTTCATTCAAGGTGCCGAGAAGGAGCGTCCACTGACCCACGACCTCATGATGAGCTGCTTCATCGGCCTGGGCGTGAAGGTCGAGCGGGTGGTGATCACCGAACTGCGCAATTCCACCTATTTCGCCCGGTTGATCCTCACGCAGGAAAACGAACTGGGACGAAAACTCGTGGAGATCGATGCGCGCCCGAGCGATTGTCTGGCGCTTGCAGCGGCGCAAAAGGCGCCGATTTATGTCTCCAAGGAGTTGTTCGAGCAGGTGGATGACATGTCCGAATACCTCGAACGCATGAACGAAGGCGGCGGACCGTCCGAGGAATGACATGCCCAGGACCGCGAAAAGCAACGCGCCGCTTGTGCTGGTGTGCGGCGAAGACGACTTCGGCGTGAAGCAGCGCGCGAGGGAGATTTTCGATGCGTGGAGCGCCGCCAGCGGCGGCATGGATCAGGAGATCATCCAGGCATCCGCCGCGAACGCCGGAGAGGCCGCCAGGGCGCTGGGGCGCCTGCGCGAGGCTTTGCAGACGCTTCCCTTCTTCGGCGGCACCAAGGTGGTGTGGTTTCAGGACTGCAACTTCCTGGCAGATGACCGCACCTCCAGTTCGGCAGCCGTGATGGAGAACCTCGCCGGTCTGGCGCAGGAACTGAAACAGTTCAAGTGGGACGGCGTGCAGCTCCTCATCAGCGCCGGCAAGGTGGACCGCCGCAAAGGCTTCTACAAGGCCTGCGAGTCGGTTGGCACGGTCGAACTTCGCGCCGGATGGGGCGGCAATGAGAAGGAATGGCCCGAGCTTGCCGCCGGAGCTGCCATGGCGCAACTGCGCGAGTCAGGCAAGGACATCAAGCACGAGGCCCTGCAGGAACTGGTGCAACTGGTCGGTCCCAACCAGCGCCAGCTCCACAGCGAGGTCGAGAAACTGTCCTTGTTCGTTGGCGACAGGGAAACCGTCACGCTCAAGGACGTGGAGACCATCGTGACACGCAGCAAACAGGCCAGGGCCTTCGCACTGGGCGATGCGCTTGGTTCACGCGACCTGCCTGAACTGCTCCGCGTGCTGGACACCGAGATGTGGGACATCCGCAACCGCATCACGAAGGAAAAATCCGCCATCGGACTGCTCTACGGCCTGATCAGCAAGGTGCGCGTGATGCTGTTCCTGAAGGAGATGATCGCCACCCGATGGATCAAGGACGAGTTCGACAAATACGACCGCGGCGCCTACAGCCGGTTCAAGGCCCAGCTTGAGCGTGTTCCTGCAAATGATCTGCCGGAGGACAAGAAGATGAACCCGCTGGCCATGAACCCGTGGATGCTTTACGTGGCCCTGCCCCACGCCAGAAATTACTCGCGCCAGGAACTGATCCGGGCCATGGACCTCCTGCTCACCTGCAACCTGCGCATGGTGACATCAACCACGGATGAGGGCGTCGTGCTGCAACAGACGCTGGTGGCGATCGTCAGCAAGGAGTAACCCACCTCACTCCGCGCCCCACAACGGGTTTGGCTGATAAAGAGGCGCAGCCCATGGCGTCTCCTTGCCCTTGCTCAAACCGGGATCATCAGGCCGCTGCGCGGTCTCCAGATAGTCCAGAATCTGGTTCCGGATGGCCGGCAGGACCGGCCACATGCCGTTCTTCTTCTGCATCTGCGTGATGATGTCATCCCACTGCTTCCGGCTGAGGTGATTGGAGGCGATGATCGCGGTGGAGTGGCACGGGATGCAGTTGGCCTGCACCAGTTCCCTGCCCTTCCCGGGCTTCAACTGCTGGATGGCGGAAATGTTCCGGGCGGCGTCGGCTGCAACACCCGCGCTGACACCGAGTAGGCAAAGGGCGAGGGCAAAGCCCACGGCCAGCCCACGCCCGCTGGGGAAAAACCGTCTCATGCGACCTTCACAGCAATCCGCTGCATCGCGTTGTTCAAGTAACCACCCGGGTTCCAGCCCGGCACCACCATGGGCTGCATCTGGCCTTTGACGTCCGTGGCACGCGCCCAGACTTCGTAATAACCGGCCGATGGAAAACGCACGTCCACCTCCCACCGCTGCCATGCGTAAGGGTTCACAGGCTTTCGCAGCCGCGCGGGCTGCCATGTCGATCCAAAATCAATGCTCACATGCATCGCCTTCACATCACCATGACCGCTCCACGCATGGCCTCGCAAGGGCAGCGCAGCATGCACGGATGTGACAATCCCCGTGCCCGGCGATGTGATGATGGATTTCACCGGCATCTCCTCGATGATGTCCATTGCGTTCGGATTGACCTCCGTGCCGGGAGCGACGGGATGCCTTGGCATGCGGTAGGACGTGCCGGTCATTTTCTCACCATCATGCACCTGATCCCGCACCCAAAGCCGTGTCAGCCACTTGCCACTGGTCGATGCCGCCCACCCAGGGCACACGAGACGCAGCGGAAACCCATGCAAGGGCGGCAGTGGATGGCCGTTCATATCCCACGCCAGCATGCAATGGCCGTCCATGGCCTTGGCCAATGGCACCCCCCGTGAGATGGCCTGCTTGGACGGATCACGACTGAGATGTGGATCCTCGCCATAGTAGGCCACAAACACGGCGGATGATTTCACCCCGGCGGCGTTGAGCACGTCCTTGAGGAGCACGCCGGTGTATTTCGCGCAACCAACGGCACCAAGCGTCCATTGATTTCCCTTGGCGGGGGGATTGTATCCGGCGCGGCCATTGCCCCCGCACTCAAGCACCAACGCCCTTTCATGCACCCGGAACCGTCCCTTCAAATCTCCCAGCGTGAGCTGCTGCGGCGTGCGCACCTCGCCGTCGATGGTCAGTGACCAGCCGGTCAGGTCGCGATTGATGGCGCGCTCGGGCACAAGACCGTTGTTGCGGACGAAGTGCCGTTCGTTGGAGGTGATGTCGTCGTCGAGAAGCGTGACCGGCGTCTCGGCGTTTACGGGCCGGTCACTCAGCACGCGGACGCCGAGCTTGCCGGTGAGGGCGCCCTCGGCGAAATCCTGGGCAATCGCCTCTGGAAACATGCCGGGCAGCAGCTTGCCGGCAAAGGGGATGGGCGCGCCAAGGGCTGCGGCAAGGGCGGAAAGCCCGCCGTTGCGGAGGAACCGCCTGCGGTCCATGGAATCCGCCACTGGAGAATCCTGACGGCTGGAGGTCGTGTTCGTGCGCATGGATTGACACGAAGTTAACGAACGATGGGAATCATTGGCGAGTTCGTTTTGCCCCCTGTGAAGTGGAGCCCGCCGGGCTCGCTGGACGGCCCTGTCTGCGACCCGCTTCAATCCCGCGCCGCGGGCTGTCTTGGCGCGGCCGCATCGGCCTGGGACTTTGCGCGGCTGCGCGCCTGTTCCCGCAGTTCCTTGAATTTTCCGGCCTGCTCGGGGGTGAGCACCTTTTCAATTTCACCATGAAGTTCCTGCATGGAGAAGAACACCTCCCGGCGGGACTGGGCGATCTCCTGGGTGATCTTGCGGCCTGCATCGCGGAAGACAGGTTCCAATTGCAGGACCTGCTCCGGGGTCAAGGCGAGCTGGCGCTCGTAATAACGCATGGCGGTGGCGATCATGTTCTGCGGCTGTGAACGGTTTTTGGCCACGCGCTTGACCACCCCGAGCGTCAGGAGCGAGCCGCTGATGCCACCCACCAGGAAAATGGCGAGCATCACCAGGGCAATCTGCCATTGCCGCAGCAAATTCACGGGACCCACACCTCCTCCAACTGATCCCCGGTCAGTTCAACAACCTCCAGCGCAGGGTCCGGACCGCCCGCCAGAAGCGTCTCCTCAATGGTGCCGTAGCTGGCCGCCAGGCTGCACAGCATGACCCCACAGCCAAAGGCAAGCACCCGCAGGGAAACCAGCCTCCAGACATTCAGCAATGATTCCGCCGGACGCTGCTTCCACTGCGCGACCACGCGCGACGAGAACGCATACGGCGCTGCATCGGGCAACGGCTTCACCGGTGCCCGGCGTGCCGCCCGCACGAGGTCATTCCATTGTTGGTCGTATTTGTTCATCATGTCTTCCAGCCGGTCCATTTCGCTCCAGCCTTTCAAACTGCTTGCGCAGCTTGCGTCTGGCGCGAAACGCCCGGACTTTGATCGCAGACTGGTTCCAGCCTGTCAGTTCCTGAATCTCGGCCACGGAACGCTGTTCCATGTCGAGCATCGTCAGCACCAGCCGGTCCTCCGGGCCAAGGGTTTGGAGCAGCTTTTCGACCAGTTCACGCGCCCCCATGCCGTCGGATGGATGCCCGTCGTCCTGGGCTGCGGTCACCGCTTCGAGCGCTTCGGCCTCGGCTTCGCTCAAGTCCGCCCAGCGCCATTCCGGCCTGCGCTTCTGTGCACGCAACCGGTCAAGGCACGTGGTCACCGCCACCCGCGAGACCCAGTGTCGAAACGGCACCCCGCCACGATACTGGTCCATGTTGGCAAAGATCTTCAGGTAGATGTCCTGCGCCAGATCTTCCTCGGACATCCGCCAGGGCAGATGCGACCGGACAATCTTGATCACCAACGGATAAAGATGATCCACGAGTTGCCGGGCGGCATCTTCATCACCGCTGCGCACCTGCCGCAACAAACACGGGACATCGACCGATTCGGCCTTGTCTGTCGCGCCATGCTGCGCGTCTGTTCTGGTGACGTCTGAATCCACGCTCGGTTACGGACAGTAAACCTGTTTCCTGACGCCGCCTCACTGCGGGGCGGAAGGTCTCAATCATTGCGGCATTCTGCCGGACCGCCGGATAATACCCGGTCCAGCCCGTTGAGTTGCGAAAAAACGTCGGAATAATTGCGTTCTCAAGACGTTGCGTGAAAAACTCCGCCCCATCATGACGCCCGTCACCATCCGCCAGGCCACCCGTCAGGACGCCCGTGCGCTGATCCAACTGATCGTCGCACTGGCCGAGTATGAAAAGCTGACACCGCCCGATGAAGCTGCACAACAAAGGCTGATCCAGGATGGCTTCGGTGAACGTCCCCGCTTCGAGGCATGGCTGGCATATCTGCCCGGCCTCGCCGCACCGGTGGGTTATGCGTTCACCTTCGAGACCTACTCATCCTTTCTGGCGAAGCCGTCCCTGTATCTGGAGGACGTGTTTGTCCTGCCGGAACATCGCCAGCGGGGGGCAGGCAAAGCGCTCCTGCAGCACTGCATCCACCTGGCCCATCAACGCGGCTGTGGTCGGCTGGAATGGATTTGCCTGGACTGGAACACCTCCGCCCAATGCTTTTACGATGGCATCGGTGCTCGCAAAATGAGCGAGTGGTTGCTGTATCGGATGGATGCCCAGCAGATCGCGGCAGCAGCAAACAAGGGTTCGCATGGTTGGCGCCCATTGCGGTAATCTCCCGGACCAGCAGCATCAACCACCAACCGGCACATCCAGCGATGAAATTTCTTCTTATCCACACGTTGATCGCCCTTGCCGTGTCAAGCGGACTCAGTGCGGCGGGCGCGGAACCTTCGCGTCCGCCCAATCTGGTGTTCATCCTCACGGACAATCAGGGTGCGTGGACTCTGGGCTGCTACGGCAATCCTGACATTCAAACGCCGCACATTGACCGTCTCGCAGCGGAAGGCATCCGTTTCACCCGCGCCCTCAGCAGCAACCCGGTCTGTTCCCCCACGCGGGCCACATTCCTCACCGGCCTGAT
>CAYQCZ010000039.1:0-8207 GCA_964415955.1 uncultured Verrucomicrobiota bacterium
CATGCGAGAGGCCAGACGCCGAGAACGCTTTTTCCGTCACCCGACCGCAGGTGAATGTCGGATGCCGCCAGCAAGGCCAGCGCGGCAAGCACTGCCATGGCAAAAGGACGGCCGGATTTTTCGTCTGCCGCCGAATGCCGTGCCAGCATGAACACGGCCCCGTAGAGCGCCAGTTCCCAGAGCCTTTGCACGGTGCCCGCAGGGGAAAGTGTCATGGGAAGGAAGGACGATGCGTGTCCCGGAAAAGCCGGGAAAGCCAGGGACAACTCATGAGCCTCCGGGGTCAGCGCCGCCAGGATAAAGGCGGGAAGAGGAACCAGCGGCAAAACAAGCATTGAACCTGCCAGCAGTCGCAGACTGACCGGCACCCGGCTCCTGTAGGCATGCCCCAGCTCGTCTGAAACCAGAAGCAGTGCCACTCCAAGCAACGCCGCCACAATCGCCTGCCCTCCGGCCGTCACTGTGCCAAACAGCAGGGGCGAAACCACCAAGACTGCCAGCCAGGCATGGCGTTTCCAGTCAAGCCGGCTTTTTCTGGTCGATCGCATGGGGCGTGGATCGATTGCACTCCTTCGCGGGCCGATGGTCAACAGTCCAGACCTGCGGAATGACGCCCCGCATCCGGCAATGCCGCCCGGCCCACGATCAACTCAGGGCAGGCGCAGCATTCAATCGTTCAGTCTTGGGGTGTCAGGTCCTGGTTTCCCCGCCGTCAGTGCCGGAAGATTTCGATTGCGCAGAGTCCGACCCTGCAGCGTCTCCGGTGGACGTAATCTGGGAGGATGTTTGTGTGCCGTCCGTCAACGCCGGCGGGTGGGCCGCTGAGCGCTTTGCCTTGAAGATGTCCGCCTTGGCCTTGGAATCACGTTCGTCGGCGAGTGTGACTGCACGACGTTTCGCCATTTTCTGACCGGGCTGTGCATCGGGCAGCGTGTGGCCCTTCTCCTTGGCTTCCTGGGCCGTTTTGTAATAGTCGTGGTAGTAGTAGTAGTAGTAGTAGCCGGGGTGGTCGGTTGTGATGCCGTTGAGCACGATGCCGGAGATGTTGGAACCGCGGTGCCGGACCTGGGCGAGCGCGTTCTTGGCAAACCGCATCGATGTGTGGCCGGCCTTGACGACGAACAGCATGCTGTCCACGAGGCTGAGCAGGCAGAAGGTGTCGTCAATGGAGGTCAACGGAGGGCAGTCAAAAAGCACATAATCGTAATGGGATCTTGCTTCACTGATGAAGTGCTCGGCAATGGGACTGATCAGCAGTTCGCCAGGGTTTCCAGGCAGCCGGCCTGTGGTAAGCAGGGACAGGTTCTCAACCTCGGTGGAGAGCACGGCGTCCTGCCAGTGAACCTCCCCGATGAGCACTTCGGTGAAGCCTGTGCCACGTTCGAACCCGAAATAACCGTGGATGTTGCCGCGACGCAGGTCGGCATCGACCAACAGCACCTTGTTGCCGGCTTTGGCGAGGGTGCTGGCAAAGTTCGTGGTGATGGTGGTTTTGCCGTCGCCCGGGACGGCGCTTGTGACCACGATGACCTGTTTGGGGATGTCCTTGGAGCCAAAGAGGAAAGCGGACCGCACGCCGCGCATGGCTTCCGAAAAGGTGTTGTGCTGGTCGAGCCTGGTGATCAGGACGGATTCCCCGCCGCGCTCGGATTCGTCAAGCTGTGGAATCTGGCCCAGCACGGGCTCGTCAAGCTCGTCCTCGATGTCCTCGGCGAGTTCAAGGCGGTCGTCCATCCGGTGAAGCAGGTAAACGATGCCGAAACCGACGGCCAGGCCGATCATCAAGCCGTTGAGGATCATTTTCTGCCGGTCAGGGCCGGTGGGGGATGGGGAGCCTTTGCCCCGTTCCATGACGTATAGCTTTTCATCCTCTGTCTTGGCCCCTGAAAGCAGTTTGACCTGGACGTTGAGATCGTCCACGGACTTGGCCTGCTGGTCATATTTGAGCTGGAGCTGCTTGAACTCCTCCTGAACACGGCGGGCGGATTCAACCAGTTTGGACTGTTCAGCGATCATGGGATCGAGCGCCTTTTCACTGGCCTCCAGCGTGCGCAGCGTCTCTTCGTAGCCTTGTTCAGCCAGGCGTCGCGCGATGTCCATCTGTTCCTTCGCATCCTCCACCTGACGCACGAGATGCTGCATGTATGGGTGCTTTGACTTGAGCTTGCCCACCCACCGGTCGCGTTCGTTTTCACGCAGGAGCACGACCCGCTTCAGTTCCCGCAGATCGCTGGCCTGCACGCCGCGACCACGAGGTTCCTCGGCGGTGTTTTGAGGGCCCGGCCCCTTGTTTCCTGAAGCCGTCTTGGACTCAGTCTTCCGCTCTTCGATGAACTGCTCCAGGCTCTGGTTCTGGAGAAACTCACGCTGGAGCCGGTAGCCGAGCTGGCGCTGCTTGAGCGACGCCAGCTGGTCCTGGGCGAGGTCGCCGACGTCCTTTGCATTGGCTCCGTGCTTCGCGAGGAAGACGTCCATTTCCTTGCGATAGGTCTCCAGTTTTTCCTTTTCCCGCTCGTATTTGAGTTTGATCTCCGCGGCCTCCTTGTTGATGAGACCCTCCTTCTGGCGATCCTTGAAGGCGATGAATTCATCCGCCCAGGCTTCGGCGAACTGACGGCATCGTTCGTAGTCCGTGCCCCGCACATGCATGATGATGGAGGCGCTGGTGCCCAGTTCCACGCTGGGGGCTGATGACCAATCCTTCAGTTTCTCCTGCACCCGTCCCAGCACTTCATCGCTGGTCATGTAATCCATCTGGGTCTGGTAAAAACGCGCCATTTCTTCGGCCACCTGCACGGGATCCTTGGCAACGCCTGTCAGAACGGGGGAAAGCCCCACCTTCGAGCGGGCATAAAACTGGTCGGGCAGCTTGCTGGACTTGCTCCAGGTGTAGCCCGCCCCGATGGCGGCTCCGAGCACGAGAAAAACCCATCGGCGGCTGATGAGCTTGATGTATTTCCGCAGGTGGATGGAGAGGTTCATCCGGTCCACCAGGGAGGTCTTCCCGGAGGCGGCTGTGTAACCGACTTTGTATTTGGAACCGGGCATGGGCGTTATTTGAAGAATTTGAAGCTCGCCTCCTCGATCTGGACGCGGTCTTCGTCCTGAAGTTCAAAGTCTGGCGGGACGGGCTTTCGCTTGTCGGGTTTGAGGATGGCCTCGGCGTTGAAAACGATGGTGTTGCGCTCGCCGCTCTGGGCATCCAGCCGGTAGATTTTCACGGCGTTCAGCTTTGCCCAGTCGGACCAGCCGAGCTGTATCAGGGCGTCACACAAATTGAGCTTGCCGCCCGGCGGTATGGGCAGGGTGCCCTTGGTCTCTCCGTAGAAGAAAACACGGCCTGTTCTCTGCGCGGCGGTCTCCGCAGACATCGTGCTTTCCAGCTTCAAATACACCGACGCGGCTTGGTAGTAATCCTTCTCAAGCTTTTCCTCGATGTCCTTGCGAACCTCATCGATCGTGCGGTTGAGCACCTTGACCACCACGTAATCGCCGTAGCCACGGCTGACCGGGAAACGAACCTCCCCCAGCGGCGTGACGATGAATCGTGCCACATCCTGGCCCGAGGCGGGAGGCACAGGGTCTTCTTTGACCTCATACACCAGACGGTCCTGCACGCGGATCTTGTGGTCCTTCGGAACGGCTTCTGCAACGGAACCCGAAGCCTTGGCGTCAGACGCCGCCCCTCCTTCTTGCGCCAACAACGCCTGGGCGGCCATCAAAATGGCCCCCGCTGCAGCCCAATGTGTCAATCTTTTCACGATGCCTTTGATTCTAAAAATGATAGGTGAAGTCCAGCGTCAACCGATTCTGAACATAGTCGCCCAGGGCCAGATTGGAATCCTTCAGCGCAAAGGTGTAGGCGGCAGCCAGGGACCAGTCGGCCGTCAAGCGCCAGCCGGAGCCGATGGTCCAGAGGAGGCGGTTGGCCCGTTCACCAAGGAGGCCGGAGGCATCCAGCATTTCATAGGACAAGGTTGTGTTGACGGCAGTTCGCGCCGACACCTTGTGGTCGAGGTGATACTGGGCGGACCAAGTATCGGTGAAATTGCTGCCAAATCCAAGGCCGGTATGCCTGGCAAAGCGGATGTCCTGGGCCGTGCGCTTGTTGATGCGATGTCGCGCCCCCGCCTGGAAGGTGATGCCGCTGAAGCCACTGGTGTCACCGGTGATGCCGCTGTTGTCATACGACGCCCCTGTGAACCCGGCCGAGGCATGCAGGGTCACGAATGGGGAGAGGATATGGCTCCATGTGGGGCCCACGGAAAACAGGTTGCCGTTGTTCTGCACCTGCTGACGATAGCGCACCATGGTGTAGGAGCCAAACAGGCCCACCGTGGTTCTCGGCGTGAGTCGTCGGTCAATCCCCGCATAGAACGTGTGGTCGTCCCGGTCCAGATTCCGGAACTGGCTGGTGAGCGAGCGGTCAATGGTGTAATCGTAGCCGCCGTGGATGGCGGTGTCCTTGTTCACCTGCCAGTCCGCACTGACACCGACGGTATTCACAAGGCGGTTGAATTCGATGAGGTTGCCACCGGTCCTGCCAAGCGGACCGAATTCCACCGGATTGGCGATGGCACTGACGTAATCGTGAAAGTTCAGTTTCACGTCCTCGATGTAGGCCGTGTGCGAAATCACGGAATTGGGCAGGATGCTGAGCGCGCTGACGGATGGATTGTTCAAATACCACCGATATCCGATGCCCACATCCAGTTGCAGCACGTGCTCCTTGGAAATGGGATACAGGAATCCGATGCCGAAGTTCGGTCCGATGGAGATGTCGGCGATGGGATTGTTCTCCGAGAGGTTGATGTTGTCGTTGAATTCAGTCTGCACGCCGAGACTGAAGCGGCCCGTGAGTTTGCCCCATTTCAGGTCATAATGACTTCGCTCCGGCGTGCGATACACCGGGTAAGGCATGGTCTGGGGGAGAAATTCCCTGTCGGTCTGGCCGGATGCCTCAAACAAAATGGACAATTGCACCAGAAAACACAGCACCACAGCAACAACCCGATGCCCGCATCGGGAACGCTGCTTCAGCCACACCGCCGCCAAACATGGTGCCTTTCTTTCCAAGCCTTGTTTCTAATTGGATCCCACGACGCTTGCGGGGGGGATGACCACCGTGGGCGGCAGAAGCTGGGTGGGATCACTCTGATCCACCAGTCTGCCAAACGGCTGAGGTGTGCCACGCGCATCCATGCTGGGCGGGGAAAGCGATGCCACACCAAAGGGCACCTCGCCTCCACCACCTCCGCCCTTGTCATAAAACACCAGCACCTTGTCACCCTTTTCCACGGTGGTGGTGGAATCGCCTGTAATGAATGTCAGCGAAGATTCGGATGCCATGTCCGGTCTGAAGCCCTCCGGAGAAAAGACCTGCAACGGATTGCTGTTCTCAGCACCCGCCTTGACAACAAAGATGTCCCTCCGGCCCGTCGGCTGGATGATGAGCGTGTCACCTTCCTTTACCGTAAATGTCCAATCACCGAGGGGCCCGGCGCCAAAGGTGTGGTCACCTCCAACAGCCTTCAAGCTCACGGTGCCATCCGGAGCAACATTGATGGTCAGTTCCTGACCGTTTTCATTGACGATGGTTCTGTCCGATCCGGGCTGGACGGCCACACCTTTGCCCCGGCTGCGGACAATCACGCTTCCATTGGCCCCCGGGGTGATTTGAGTGTCCACCACCGCCAGCACGCCGCCGGTCGCAGGGCTTTGTTGCACGAGGATGTTTTGATCCGGCAGGGGTGTGATGCCACCGGTTTTGGAATCGCGCAGGTAAACCTCGTCTCCGATGCCACCCGCGTAAAACTTGTGACATTCCTCCAGTTGAAGGTATTGAAGGATGTTTCTCGGACCAACCGCTCCGGTCATGCTGTGGCTCAAGGCTGCGATCACAAAACGGTTGGGCGGGTGTGTTTCCATCGCTGTTGAGTTGTGCACATCCACCGCGTGGGCGTCCGGGTTCCACTGGATGGCCCCATCCTGATCCGTCAATGCCATGGCCCGCCAGCAGCGGATCTCAGGAATGTGAAAATGCACGTAGCCTTTCTGAACGTGCCATTTGAGCCATCCGTTGGCCGGATCGTGCAGGAAGGAAACCAGCGCGCCATTGTCCATCTCCAGGACGGCGGATTTGCCGGCTTCCAGCGTGATGGTGCCCGAGTCCGTCGCGATGGCCAGTTTGCGCCGGATTTCGCCGGATATGCCGAAAGCCACGGGCGGAATGATCCTGCGCCATCGCCGACGTCCCTTGTCGTCGGTGTATTCCGTCAACGGACCGCCCATCATGGGGTATCCCAGAGGTGACAGGAGCTTCTTGACGCCGTCCGCCTCGGTGGCCTCGACCTTCCCCTGGCCGGAAAAATAGTAGGAGGTGTCGTCCATGACATCGTAACGGGCGAAGGACGTTGGCCACATTTCAGCCTGGCCGCCGTCCGGGAATCGCACGGTAAGATTGGTGCTGTTTTCCTTGGGGGTGGTCAGATCAATCAACCTCTGCACCTCATTGATCTTGATGGCAATCTGGTTGTTCGTGGGCACGCTGATGACCCACTCCGGGAAGCCATTGATCTGGATTTCCAGCACCTGCTTCGCAGGGCCTATGGTCAGGAATGAACGTTCGTCGTCGGTCTTGAATTGCACGCCCTCGCGGCTCACCGGAGCAGGGCTTTGTTTGAAGTCCGTCTTGCGAACGGCCTCCTTCTCATCCACGTGGACAATCCAAAGACGCGTGACCGAGTCCATCCCCACGCGAAGGGCAAGCGGCGGCGGCGTTTCCACAGGTTCGACAGCAGTGTCTGGACGCTCTTGGGCGGAGACGGCGAGGAATGAAGCCAGAAAAAGGGCGGACGCCACCCCGGCACGAACAGGCCCGTTTGTGGTTCTCATGATTGACATCTCGGTTTCCAGGCTCATTGGCTTCTGCGTATCAAATGTTTGGAGACTAATATGGAGGCCATTTCTGGCAAGCACTGTCTTGTAGCAGGACACATGCCCAAATCATGGGCTTTTCAGCTGCATCCATTCCCGAACCAACAACAATCGGGGCAACACTTGCCACATTTGCCGATGACGCCCATTGTAGCATGGTTACCTGAAGTTTCCTTAGCCTTTTTTGTCCATTCATAGGCTCATCGACCCATCCAGCATGCAAACACCTCCCACCAAAGGACATCCAGCACCTGATTTCACCACGACCACATCATCCGGCGAGTCCGTGACGCTGTCAGCTCTTGCCGGCTCCTTTGTGGTTCTTTTCTTTTATCCAAGGGACAGCACGCCTGGATGCACCCGCGAGGCCTGTGGCTTCCGCGATCAATGGGAGGCGCTCAACAGTTTGGGGGCCAAAGTGTTCGGCATCAGCACGGATTCAAGACCCTCGCATCAGAAGTTTATCGAGAAAAACCTGCTTCCATTTTCATTGCTGATGGACGAGAGCAGGCGCATCACGGAATCCTATGGAGCATGGGGGCCGAAGACCTTCATGGGACGCCGGTTCATGGGAACATTGCGGACGACATTCCTCATTGATCCACAAGGCCGGATTGCCCATGTCTGGGAAAAGGTGAAACCGGACCAGCACGCCGTGGAGGTGGTGGAACGCATCCGCCAGTTGATGGCTTCCTGAACTGCGGCCATCGAGGCCGGGCAATCCCGGGGCTTTTCCCGGGCCTGTTGAAATTGCTTCGACAATTCCCCGAGGAACTCTGAATTTTGCCCCATGCGCGCACGCAAGTCCTCTTCCATCTCCGCCAAGCCGGTGTCTGTGATCACGGGTGGAGCCGGTTTCCTGGGATCACACCTTGCCGATCTCCTGCTCTCACGCGGGCACAAGGTGGTGGCCATTGACAACCTCGTCACCGGTTCCGTCGCCAACATCGAACATCTGGGCGGCAATCCCGACTTCCGCTTCATCAAACAGGATGTGACCGAGTTCATTTTTCTGGATGGACCCGTCGATTACGTCTGGCACTTCGCCTCCCCCGCCAGCCCGGTTGATTACGCGGAACTGCCCATCCAGACATTGAAAGTGGGGTCCCTGGGCACACACAAGGCCCTTGGCCTCGCCAAGCACAAGGGCGCGCGTTTCCTGATCGATGCGGCTATCCGTGTCGAAGCGCAGTCGCGAGGGGTCTGCCGTGATCATGGCGGCATGCAATGCATCACGTTCGCCCGGGCTCAGCAGGGCCCGGGCCCGCTGC